>NZ_JBSGZJ010000500.1:0-5070 GCF_053610925.1 Streptomyces sp. NPDC054847
GCCTCCGGCAACGGGGGGCCGGTCCCGAGTGTGTGCGCGAGCCGTTCCGCCGACGGCCCACGGCGTCGAGGTGCTCCCGCGGTACGCCCGGCCGGGCCCCGCCGGGGGAACGGCGAGGCCCGGGAGCGACCGGCCGGCCGAGGCGCCCGGACCGGCTCAGGTGCCGAGTCGCGAACGCAGCAGTTCCTTGCCGAGCTCGGCCCCCTTGCGGCTGTCGGCCTGCGCCTTGCGGAACAGCTCGGCGATCTCGGTGTCGTTGTCGCGTTCCGCGTCCTTGATGTAGGTCTCCATCCGCAGCGCGTTGCTCAGGCACGCCTCGATGTACCAGAACAGGTTGTAGTGCTTGTCCTTCGTGCCGGTGATGTCGCCGGTCTCGCTGGTGCTCATGGTGTCGGTTCCCTTCTTTGTGCTGTGTGCGATTCACATGGCGCATGTGGTTCATGCGGTTCGTGCGGCCGGTGAACGGGGGAGGCGGTGCGGCCGGGGTCCGGTCTCAGTGGTGCCTGCCGGTGATCAGGTCCCGGGCCCGGTCCACCAGGCCGGCTCCGGGGGCGAGGAGCTTGTTCGCGGGAGGCGTGTCAGGAGCGGCGGGATGCGGCCGGGTCGGCGCCGTCTTCTTCGCCCGGCGGATCTTCTCCCCCAGGTCGGCCAGCGTTTCGGGGGTGCAGGCGCTTTCCAGGAGGGGGAAGAGCCTGCTCTCCTCGTCCCGCACGTGTTCGGCGACCTCGAGTTTCAGCTTCGCGACCAGGTGGTTGAAATCGATGTGGTCGGGTTCGAGGCCCTCGAGCTGCTTCAGCATCCGCTCGACGCCGGCGTGATCCGCGAGCTCCTTGTCGGCGAGACCGTCGCCCCCGTCGACGTGGCGGCGCACCGCCGGATACAGGTACTCCTCCTCGGCGACGGCGTGCCGCACCAGTTCCACCGTCAGCTCGTCCACGAGTTCCCGGCGGCGCGAGTCCGCCACCGGCTGCATCTCGATCCGGGCGAACAGCGCATCCACCTCGCGGTGGTCCGCCGTGAGTTCCTCGATGACGTTCCCGCCGTGTCCCATGCCGGTCCCTTCTTGATCTCGGCCGGAGCCGAGCAGATCGGTTCACCGTGGCAGCGCGAGTACCCATAGTCCTGGCCGACACGCACGTGACCGGTGAAGCAGGGCAATTCGGGCGACATCGGCATGCGGGCGGAAGCGTCGCCGGCTCCTGCCGGAGAGCGCGACTCTTGCACCGCGGGGGCCGGTTCATGACCGTGGTGTTCGCGGTGTGGACCGGCGACCTCGTGGCGGCGGCCGAGCGGTTCGAGGAGGCAGGCGGACTGGCGAAGCGCTGCGGCGAGGAACGCGTGGCGCTGTTCGCCGAGCCCTGCCGCGGAGCGATGCGCGCGCTGTACGGCGAGGTCGACGAAGGACCCGCCGCGCTGGAAGAGGGCCGCCGGCGGATCGTCGCCCGCGGGGACGCGCAGATGCGCGCGGCCGGCATCGTCCCGGCGGACGACCGGCCGGTTCCGCCGACTCCGCGGGTGGCCACCGTCACCACTCGCGGAGCCGGAACCGCTGCTCCGTACCGCGGCCGGGTCCGGCGCCGGGGCCCATGTTGTGCTCCCGGCTCCGGCTCTGGGTCCGGCGTCCGGGTCCGGCACGGGCCGCTCAGAGCGCGGAGCGCTCCACGGGGATCCACAGCTCCGCGTCCGCATGCGCCCCGTCCGCCGACACGCTCACCCGCAGGATCTCGGGCCCCGGCCTGCTCCGGTACGGGTTCGAGGGGAACCACTGCGTGAACACGTCCCGCCACAGGAACTGCAGAGCCTGCGGAAACGCGCCCGAACTCTCGAACACGGCCCACGTCCCCGCCGGAACGGCGAGGACGTCCGTGCCCTCCGGCGCCTCGGCGCCGGTCACCACGCCGTGGTAGTAGTCGAGTTCCGTCCCCTCCGCCCGGCTCGGGTCGAGGTCGTCGCTCACCGCGACGATCCCCTTCGGCTCCTGGTCGGACAACTCCGCGAGCCGCCGGACCATCTCCTTGTCGAGACCCCGGATGAACTCGGCGATGGCCGGGTTCATCCCCTCATGGACGAGAGGCACGCGGGCCTTCATACCGACCACACGGAACTCGTCCCTGTCCACGACCCTGTACCGCATACTGCCGCTCCCTTCGACGGTGAGACGGAAGGACAACCGCTGCTGGGACCGCAGAGCCGCACCGGTCCGCCGGGCCTCGCCCGGACCGACGCCGTGCACGGCGCGGAACGCCCGCGCGAACGCCTCCCCGGAGCCGTAGCCGTAGCGCACCGCGATCTCCAGGAGCGTCCGCCTGCCGGCGAGCACCTCGGCCCCCGCGACGGTCAGCCGCCTGCGTCGGACGTACTCCGACAGCGACATCCCCGCGAGCGCGGAGAACATCCGGCGGAAGTGGTACTCCGACGTCATCGCGATGCGCGCCAGTTCGGCCACGTCGATCTGCTGATCGAGACGGCTCTCGATGTGCTCCATGGCCTGGTTCAGCCGCTCCAGCACCCCGGTCTCCCTCCCTTGACGACACTCACGCTAGGAGGGCCCCATCCTGTCGGACCCGACATCCTGTGCCCGGTCCGGTCGGGTACGGCGAGCCCTGACGGGCCGTGGGCCCCGCCCACGGCGGACAGGGCGCGGGTGCGGGCCCCTTCGGGACCTGGCAGGTTCAGGACAGTGACGTGCGGGTGGATTTCTCGAACTGCCGTGCGGCTCATACCAATTGGCGCGGCGATGAACGTAGGTATGCCCCGGGGCGGGCGCGAAGCCGTGCGGGAGCAGGCGCGTGCGCAAGGCCGGCGGCGTACACCGAGCAGTCCCGTATCCTGGCGCAGCGGTAACCGCAACGAGCAAAGGACAGCGCCAGTGGCACTTACCGCTCTCTCCGCCGACGAGGCTCGGGCCCGCCTTCACGAGCTGACCGTCATCGACGTGCGCACGCCCGGCGAGTACGCCTCCGGCCATCTGCCCGGCGCCCACAACATTCCGCTCGACCATCTCGACGAGGCGTTGCCCGCGCTGAAGGCCGCCGCCGACCAGGGTGATCTCCTCGTCGTGTGTGCCTCCGGCGCCCGCTCCGAAACCGCCTGCCGGCGGCTCGCCGACGACGGCATCACCGCTGCCACCCTCACCGGTGGCACCAGCGCCTGGGTCGAACTGGGCCACGACACCCACCGCCCCGCCGGGACCCGCACCCCGTGGGCCATGGAACGGCAGGTCCGCCTCGCCGCCGGATCGCTCGTCCTCACCGGCCTCCTCCTCGGACGACGCTTGCCCCGGGCACGGGGACTCTCCGCGGCCGTCGCAGGCGGCCTGGTGTTCTCCGCCCTCACCGACACATGCGGCATGGCGCGCGTACTCGCCAAGCTCCCTCACAACCGGCCCAAAGCCGCAGACCTCGAAGCAACCCTCGCCGGCCTTTCCCGCTGAGGGCGGCGGGCACAACCGGTCGCCGGAAGCCGACCGACGGCACGGGGTCGCCGGCGGCCCGGTGCTGCGGCTCAGCGACGCCCGGCACCAAGAGGCTGGAGGGCCGGCGTCACGGACCCGTGAGCGCGTGACCGAAACACGGTCAGCACCAGCAGCACGGACGGTGTCCGGTCCTCGGTCCGTGATCGGGACCTGTCATGCGGGCAAGCGTGTGGCGAGCACGGCGACGTCGTCGGTGGTCTGCGAGGCGAGACCGGTGAGGAGTTCGTCGCAGAATTCTTCCAGCGGTTCCCGGGCCACGGCGGCGGCCTGCTGGCGCAGCCGTGTCATGCCACGGTGGACGGGTTCGCCGCGGCGTTCGATCAGCCCGTCCGTGTAGAGAACGAGGGTGGAGCCGGCGGGCAGCGGGCAGCGGGCGCTGTCGCGCGGAAGGTCGGGCAGGGCGCCCAGGAGAGGGCCGTGGCCGTCTTCGAGGAAGACGGTGTCGCCGTCGTGGGTGACGAGCAGCGGCGGCGGGTGGCCGGCGTTGGAGTAGTGCAACTCCCACGGCCCGTCGTCGCCGCCCTTGAGGACGCCGTACACACAGGTGGCGGTGACGTCGGGGTAGAGCTGGTGGTGTGCGATGTCGAGGCGGTTCAGGATGTGGCCGGGGGGTTCCTCGCGGTCGAGGGCGATGCCACGGAGCATGTTGCGCAGCTGCCCCATGGTGACCGTGGCACGCAGATCGTGGCCCGCCACATCGCCGATGATCATGGCGATGTTCCCGTGGGGCAGCGGGAAGCTGTCGTACCAGTCGCCGCCCACCTCCGCGGTGGCCTGCGAGGGCGTGTAGCGGGCCGCACGCTGCGGGGTGCCCGGACCTGACAGGTTCGGCAGCAGCGAGCGCTGAAGGCGTTCGGCGATGCGAGAGGTCTCCCGGTAGAGCCGCGCGTTGTCGACCGCGAGCGCGACCCGTCGGGCGAGATCCTCCACGAGGGCGCAGTCCGCTTCCGTCAGCGGCCACTCGCCGTTCGTCCGGCCGACCGTGATCGCGCCGAGGATGTCGGGCCTGGCCCGCAGCGGGGCCACGATGGCCGTGTCCGTGTCCAGTTGACGGAACAGCTCCAGCGGCCGGGCATGGAACGGGTCCGAGTGGGCGGGTGGGAAGTCGCCGCGATGAAGCAGCAGCGGCCCGGCCCCGCGCAGGACCCTCGCGACCGGCCCGCTCGCCACGTCGGCCGGTACCGGAAGCGCGCCCTCCAGCGGGCTCGCGGCGGGCGGGCCGGCGTCACGATGCGTGACGGCGACCCGCTCCAGTGTGCCGTCGACGTCCAGGAGATCGATCGCACACCAGTCGCCGAGCTGATGGACCACGAGGCGCGACACGCGCCGCAAGGCCTCCCGGACATCGAGGGTGGCGGCCAGGGCGGCGCCCACGTCGGCCAGCAGGGCCAGCCGGTCCAGCGCCTGCTGAAGCACGGCGTCGATGTCGTACGCGTCGTCTTCCACGGTCTCAGCCTCCCCGCGCTCGTACGGCAGGGAGCCGGCCCGCCCGGGCCTCCACGAGCGAGGGCACCCGCATGCCGCATTCCCATTATCCGAACAGAGGCGCGCGGTGACCGCCCGACCAGGGCGAGTGTCCGCACCGGGCGTCACGC
>NZ_JBSGZJ010000501.1:0-5057 GCF_053610925.1 Streptomyces sp. NPDC054847
GCCTTGGGGCTTGCGCCCCGGGCCCGCGGACTGCGGTTCCGGCCGCTCGGTTACGGAGCGGTCTTGACCTTGATCGTGCCGGCGGCAATGTCGGCCTTGGCCTTGTCGACCGCGGCGATGACGTCCTTCATCTCGGTGAAGGCCGGGTTCGACCGGGAGAGGGCGACACCGTCGTCCTCGAGGCCGTAACGGATCTCACCGGTCTGCGGCTTGCCGTCCTGGACCGACTTGATCAGGTTGAACACGGCGCCGGAGACGTTCTTCGTGACCGAGGTCAGGATCCGGTCCTTGTAGGCGGCCAGACCCTTCTGGTTGTACTGGTCGGAGTCGACGCCGATGGCCCACTTGCCGGCCTTGGCGGTCGCCTCGATCGAGCCGGAGCCCGCGAGACCGGCGGCCGCGTAGATCACGTCGGCGCCCGCGTCGAGCTGGCCCTGCGCGGCGGCCTTGCCGAGGTCCGGCTTCGAGAAGCCACCGAAGTCCGGCGGCTGCGTCAGGTACTGGACCTTGACGTTGACGCCCTGCTTGGTGTCCTTGACGCCCTGGACGAAGCCCGCCTCGAACTTCTTGATCAGCGGGGTCTCCACACCGCCGATGAAGCCGACGGTGTTGGTCTTCGTCACCTTGGCGGCGGCGACACCGGCGAGGTACGAGCCCTGCTCCTCGTTGAAGACCAGGTTGGCGATGTTCTTGCCGGTCTTGGAAGTGTCGTCGATGAGGCCGAAGGTGGTGTCCGGGAACTTCGGGGCGACCTCGGCGATGGCGGGCGCGTAGGCGAAACCGACACCGATCACCGGGTTGTTACCGGCGCGGGCCAGCGCGGTGAGGCGCTGGATCTTGTCCGGGTCACCCTCGCCCTCGCTGGGCTCGGCCTCGCTGCCCTGGATGTCGAGTTCCTTCTCGGCCTTCTCCAGGCCCGCGAAGGCGGCGTCGTTGAACGACTGGTCGCCACGGCCACCGATGTCGTACGCGATGGCGGCCTTGCCGCCGTTGTCGTCCGAGCCGCCCGACTCGGAAGACTTGTTGCCGCCACACGCGGTGGCAGACAGTGCGAGAGCCGCGGACGCGATGCCCACGGTGGCGATCCTGGTGATCCGGCGCACTGGGGGGCTCCTTTAAACCTGACCGAAAGCGCCACTTCCGGCGCTGGGTTCGCGGCGATCGTAACGCGCGTAGATGTCAGTTAAAGACCCGTTCATCAGTCGTTATCGGATCGTCGCGAACAGGCCACGCACCACGGTAGGCCGGGACGGCGAACGCCGCGCCCCGCCGGGACCCGGCGTGTCGGCCCGTTCCCGTCACCGTGGCCGTTCCCCCACCCCGCCCCTTCCCGAATCGGGGCAAGCCCCGGCCCCCGCCGGGGGCTGACGCCCCCAGCCCCTCCCGGGAGGGGGAGCAAGCGTTTGGCTGGCGCCCCCACACCCCCGGGCCAGCAGCTCCGCGCCGCGACGGGCCCTACCGTCCACCCCGGCACCCACGGCCGGGACGGACACCGGCCCCGGCCGGGGGCCCTGGGTGTTGGCGGCTTCGCGCCGCGACGGGCCGGGACGGACACCAGTTCCGGTCGAGGGCCCGGACCCCTGGGGCTTACGGCCCCAGCCCCTACCTGTTGAGGGGTTGGTGGGGCTGGCGCCTCCCAGCCCCCAGGGCGGCAGCTTCGCGCCGCGACAGGACTTGCCGCCCGCACGGGCGGAGCCCGGGACGACCACCGGCCCGGACTGGAGGCCCGGACCCAATGGAGCCCTCGCCACCCCCAGCGGCAGCGTCGCCGCCGTGAGATGCCTCTGCCGCCCGCCGACGGGAACGGACACCCGGCCCGGGCGAGGGCGCCCGCATCACGCGCGGCCGACTCGGGCTGCCGCCGCCCCACGTCAGGACCGCTGTCCTGGACCGCAGCCACGCCCCGCAAGGGGCGCAACGCACCCGCACGGGGACCGACGAAGCCGGGCCCTACGGCGGCCCGGTCGCGGAGGTCAGAGCGCGATGCGCGCATCCAGCAGCGCCGCCGCCGTGAACAGCTCCACGCCCACCGCGATCGCCGACTCGTCCACGTCGAAGTCCCCGCGGTGCAGGTCCCGCCTGACCGTGTCGCCCGGCACCCGCACGCCCAGGCGTGCCATCGCGCCCGGAACGTGCTCCAGGTACCAGGAGAAGTCCTCGCCGCCGAGACTCTGCTCGGTGTCCTCGATCGCATACGATCCGCGCCGCGCCGTCTGCGCGTCGCGCAGCAATTCGGTGACGACCGGGTCATTGACGACGGGCGGCACACCGCGGACGTAGTCGATCTGGGACTTGGCCCGGTGCAGCGTCGCGATCTCGTCGATCGCCGCGTGCACGAGGTCGGGGGCCTCGCGCCAGCCTTCGAGGTCGAGGCAGCGCACCGTCCCGGAGAGTTCGGCGTGCTGCGGGATGACGTTGCAGGCGTGGCCGGACTCGATGCGTCCCCATGTCACGGCGAGCCCGGACCGCGCGTCGACGCGGCGGGCGAGCAGCGCGGGCACCTCGGTGACGATCTTCGCGGCCGCCGTGACCAGGTCGGTCGTCAGGTGCGGACGGGCGGTGTGGCCGCCGGGGCCGTCGAGGGTCACCTCGAGACGGTCACAGGCGGAGGTGATGGGTCCGGGCCGGAGCCCGATGATGCCGGCGTCGACCTTGGGGTCGCAGTGAACCCCGATGATCTTGTTGACGCCTTCGAGCACGCCGGATTCGATCGCGTCGGCCGCACCCCCGGGCAGCACTTCCTCCGCAGGCTGGAAGATCAGCCGGACGGGCTGCGGCAGCAGCCCCTGCCGGTCGAGGTCGGCGAGCACGAGCCCCGCTCCGAGCGCGACGGTGGTGTGCACGTCGTGGCCGCAGGCGTGGGCACGGTCGGGCACGGTGGAGCGGTAGGGGACGCCGGTCTTGGTGTCGGGGATGGGCAGTGCGTCGATGTCGGCGCGGATGGCGAAAAAGGGCCGTACGGCGCCCGGGGCCGGCGTACCGATGTCGCAGATCAGGCCGGTGCCGGCAGCGAGGACCCGGGGCTCGAGTCCGGCCTGCTCGAGGCGCGCCTTGATCATGGCGGTGGTACGGAACTCCTGGTTGCCGAGCTCCGGATGCATGTGCAAGTCGCGCCGGAACGCGATCAGTTCGGCACGCAGCGACTCGGACAGCGTGCCGTGCAGTGCGACTGCGCCGGGCCGTTCGACTTCTTCGGACTCGCGGGACATCAACTGGTTCACCCAGTGAAGGGTATGCCCCTTCGTGCCTCAACTGCCGTGCGATCAACAAAACATCAGCCACACAGGGGACAGAATTCTGGACTCACTGCGATTCGCAGCGTGCGGCAGTGGGTAAACTCACGCGGCTCGCTCTTGAGTCGATCTTTCCATTCCGGACGGTGCTCACCCGCTCACTGCCGCTCCTCCTCGGCTCTTCAAGCCGGCGCCGGCAGCCGCTGCACATCGCGGGCCGTGCCGGTGACGCCGGCCAGGAAGCCCTGTGCGCGTGGTGAGGCGTTCTCCCTGAGCCATTCGGGTGCGATGTCGCAGACCGCCACCTTGATTCCCGTGCCCGCCAGGGCGAGGGGCAGGGTGTGGACCACGGTGGAGGGAAAACTGAGGACGGTTGCTCCGATCGGGCCGCGCCGGGCGATCAGCTCGAGGGGGAGCTCCGGGCGGACCACCTCCAGGCCGGTCTCGACCGCGAGCCGGTGCAGTTTGTCGGCGCTCTCCCTGCGGTGGGCGAAGTAGCGCGTCGCGCCGTGCGTGCGGGCGAGGGCGGAGACCGCGTCCAGGTACTGCCCGAGGTCGACGACGCCGGTCTCCACCAGGGAGGTGCCGACCATGTCCGCGCCGCGGGTGATCGTCGGAGGGCCGAATCGCGCGCGCGTCCAGGCGAAGTCGTTGCGCGTGACCGTGATCCCCGGCGGCGGCTCCACGGGCATCGAGGTGAACACCTCGACCGAGCGGGTCCTCGACGGGGCGAGCCTGCGCCGGGCCAGGAAGGTGACCGGTGCGAGCACCAGCTCACGCGGCCCGCGGCGGCTGCCGCGCCGGTGCCAGCGCACGAGCTGCTCCCCGCGGGAGACCTGGGCGACGAACTCCATGGTCGCCGTGCCGTCGTCCACGACGGTGACGTCCTTCCTGCCGACCAGGGTCAGCAGGAGCTGTACGTAGCGGGAGAACGGGTCGCCTATGACGATCCGCTCCGCGCGGCGCAGTATCGGGCCGAGCTCGCGCACGGTGCGCAGCGGGGCGCCCATGCCTCCGCGCGCCTCCTGCCAGCGGACGGTGAAGCCCGCGTCACGTGCGAGTTCCGCCATCCGGCGGAGCTGGCCGCGGGACATGGGGTCCGTGGGCGAGAGCACGACCACGGTGAGATCGCCGGGACCGGGCACGGCCGGCGTGGCGTGGGCCCACTCCAGGACGTTCAGGAGCTGGACCGGACTCTCGACGAAGGCGAGATTCACTGGTTGTCACCTCGTGATGCCGGGCCGGCCTTCAGCCGGGTCCGTGGCTGACCACCCCGCAGGGCGCTGATGGATTGCTGCCCGCGGCCGTTGGCCACGGCGACCGTGTCGACGTCCGGGACGGATCCGCCCCGGACCGCTTCTGCCGTGCCGGCACCGGCCGAAACGGATCCGGCCCGACGCAGCGCTGGCGTGACGGAACCGCCCCGGGCCGGCCCTGCCTTGCCCGAGTCGGCCGAAGCAGAAACTGCCGTGACGGCTCCGGCCCGATGGCGCCCTGTCGTGACGGCACCGGCCGAAACGGATCCGGCCAGCCAGAGCCCTGCCGAAACGGATCCGGCCCGACACGGCCCTGCCGTGACAAAACCGACCCGGACCGGCTCCGCCGTCACAGATCCGGCCGGAGCAGAACCCGCCCTGCCGGAGTCGCCCGGAAGGGGCCCCGCCGAAACGGAATCGCCCGGAACGGGCCCCGTCGAAAGGGACCAGGCCGAAAGAGGCCCCGCGGAGGCACTGCGGGTGGCGCCGACCGGAGCGGATTGCGCCGTGGGTACCGGCCGGCGGGCCGCCGGGGCGGGCGCACGGCGGCGTGCGCCGCCGCCTGTGC
>NZ_JBSGZJ010000502.1:0-5045 GCF_053610925.1 Streptomyces sp. NPDC054847
CGGCTGTGGGGCGGCGGGGGGGGGGCCCCGGCGGGTGTGGTGCGGCCGGGGCCCCGCCTCCGTCGTCCGTCAGGAGCCGGCGGTCTTCGCTGCCTCGTCCCACCTCTTGTCGAGGTCGGCGAAGAAGTCCTGCAGGCTGCCGCTCTGGGCGCCGCGGGCGATGTCGATCAGCTTCTGCCGGTAGTCGGGTGTGTTGAGACCGATCTCGGCGGCGTTGTCTATGGCGTTGACCTGCCCGGTCCTGGTCTCGGAGCGCTCCACGAAGGTGACATCGTTGTCAACGTAGTCTTTGAGCGTGTCCGGCATGGGGGCCGACTTCACGGTGGGAACAGCGCCCTCCTTCGCGGAGTAGCCGGACTTCTCCGTGAACCAGTCGATCCAGGCCCGGGCCGCTCCCTTGTGCTCCGAGTGGATGTTGACGGCCTGCTGGTAGTCGGAGACGACCGTGGCGCAGAATGTGCCGTCCTTCTGCAGCGGGAACGGCATGAAACCGATGTCGTCCGGCTTCGCGCCCGCCTTCTCGGCCGCGTCCCTCATCTGCGTGATCGACCAGGAGCCCAGCATCATCGTGCCGATCTCCCCCTTGGCCACCATGCCCTTGGAGGCTTCCCAGTTGGTGGTGTTGGGGTCCTTCTCGGACAGTCCGCCCTTGACGATGTCGTGCAGGAGCGTGTCGCTCACGTTGAGCTCGCCGCCCTGCTTCCAGGGAGAGACGGGGCCCGCCAGCTTGTTGCCGGCGTCACTGTCGCAGGTGACGGAGCCGAGGTTGCCGCCCCACTGGACCAGGGGCCAGCCGTCCTTGAAGTTCGTGTAGTACGGCACGGCGCCGGTCCTGGACTTGATCGCCCGGAGCCCGGCGAGGAATTCCTGGGGAGTGGTCGGCCACTTGGTGACGCCGGCCTTCTTCCAGACCGACTTGTTGTAGACGAAGCCGTTGGCCGTGCCGAACTGGGCGATGCCGTAGACCTTGCCGCCGACGTCGGTCTTGTCGCTGAAGCGGTACTTGGCCGTCAGCTCGCCGGCGGGACCGAGGGGGGCGAAGAACTTCGGGTAGTCGTTCTTGGACACGGCGGCCGGGATCATGAGGACGTCACCGTAGTCGTCGGTGTTCATCCGGATCTTGACCTCGCCCTCGTAGTCGGTGAGGCCCTCGAACTTCACCTTGACCTTGGGGTAGATCTTCTTGAACTCCGCCGCGTACGCGTCCATCGCGCCGTTCTGGACGAGATCGGTGCGGTGGGTGAGGACGGTGATCGTGCCGGCCACCTCGTTCGGGTCGGCGGGAACCGTCGCCGTCTCGGCGGAGGGTGTTCCTCCGCCACTGCACCCCGCGACGGTCAAGGTCGCGACGGCCAGAAGCACGCCCGCGAGCGTCTTCTTCTTCCCCATGTGCCCAACTCCTTCAGGATTGCGGCTCAGGTCCGGGTGGGATGTCGGCACTATGGCAGGCATGAGGTGAACCGGTAAAGCTCTGATTTCCACCACGATGCCTAATCGTTACCGGCGAACCGCCTTCAGGCCCCTCAGCGCGGCTTGGAGAGTTCATCCGACGAAAGGACCGGAGCTTGACCGGTTTATGGACAGGACCTGATCACCGGGTTAGGTTGTGCGACGTCGTACATCCACGGCCTGAGTCAGGCGATTGGAGCCGCACCATGAAGGACGTCACCCAGCTCACCGAGGGGTGGAGCGCGTGCCACGAAGAGGCGCTGCTCCCGGCTCGGGTCCCCGGCTGCGTCCACACCGATCTGCTGGCCGCCGACGTCATCCCCGACCCCTTCATCGGACTCAACGAGACCGAAGTCGCCTGGGTCGGCCGGCGCGGGTGGACCTACCTCACCGACCTGGCGCACGACAGTGCCCACGAGCGGACCGACCTGGTCTTCGACGGCCTCGACACCGCCGCGCTGATCACCCTCGCCGGCCAGGAACTGGGCCGTACCCGCAACATGCACCGCTCCTACCGCTTCGACGTCACCGGCCGCACCGGCCCCTTGGAGGTCCGCTTCGCCTCCGCCTACGAGGAGGCGGAGGCGGTCCGTTCCCTGACCGGGTCCCGGCCGAACGTCTATCCGGAACCGTCGCAGTACATCCGCAAGATGGCGTGCAGCTTCGGCTGGGACTGGGGACCCACGCTGGTGACCGCCGGGATCTGGCGGCCGGTCCGGCTGGAACACTGGTCGACCGCACGCCTCGCGCAGGTCCGGCCGCTGGTTACCGTCGCCGACGGCACCGGCCGGGTGGAGGTACGGCTGGAGGCGGAGCGCACCCGCCGGGGTGAGGGGCGGCCGCTCACGGCCCGGGCCACGGTCGCCGGAGCACAGGCCGAAGTGACCTTCGAGGGCGAAGAGGCGGTGCTGGAACTGGAGGTGGCGGACCCGCGGCTGTGGTGGCCGCGCGGCTACGGCGGGCAGCCGCTGTACGACCTCGAGGTCACGCTGTCCGACGAGAACGGTCCTCTGGACGTCTGGCAGCGCCGGATCGGCTTCCGCCGGATCGAACTCGACCGCTCTGCCGACGAGTACGGCACCGGCTTCACCCTCGTCGTCAACGGCGTGCGGATCTTCGCACGCGGGGTCAACTGGATCCCCGACGACGTCTTCCCCTCCCGGATCACGCCCGAGCGCTACCGCGCCCGGCTCGAGCAGGCCGCCGGCGCCAACGTCGACCTCGTGCGGATCTGGGGCGGCGGCATCTACGAGGACGACGCCTTCTACGACGCCTGCGACGAGCTCGGCCTGATGGTCTGGCAGGACTTCCTCTTCGCCTGCTCCGCCTACCCGGAGGAGCAGCCGCTGCGCGGGGAGGTGGAGGCAGAAGCCCGCGACAACGTTGTCCGGCTGATGCCGCACCCCAGCCTGGTGCTGTGGAACGGTAACAACGAGAACCTGTGGGGCTTCAGGGACTGGGGCTGGGAGAGCGAACTCGCGGGCGACTCCTGGGGCGAGGGCTATTACCTCGGCCTGCTGCCCCGTGTGGTCGCCGAGCTCGACCCCACCCGCCCCTACACGGCGGGAAGCCCCTGGTCCGGCTCCTGGGACCACCACCCCAACGACCCTGCCCACGGCACCTTCCACTCGTGGGAGGTGTGGAACCGCCAGGACTACGCCGAGTACCGCGCGAGCGTCCCGCGTTTCGTCGCCGAGTTCGGCTGGCAGGCACCGCCCGCGATCGCGACCCTGCGGCGCGCACTCCCCGGCGAGCGGCCGGCACCCGACTCCCCCGGCATGCTGCACCACCAGAAGGCCGAGGACGGCAACGGCAAACTGAACCGCGGTGTCGCCCGCCACTTCCCGCTCCCCGACGACGACTTCGACCGCTGGCACTACCTCACCCAGGTCGTCCAGGCCCGTGCCGTCGGCGCCGGGATCGAGCACTGGCGCTCCCACTGGCCCGTCTGCGCGGGCACGGTGGTCTGGCAGCTCAACGACTGCTGGCCGGTCACCTCGTGGTCGGCGGTCGACGGCGACGGCAGGCTCAAGCCCCTTCACCACGAGCTGCGCCGCGTGTACGCGGACCGGCTCCTCACCCTCCAGCCGGGCGACGAAGGCCTGACGCTCGCCGTCGTCAACCAGTCCGCCGCCGTGTGGCGGACGTCGGTGGCCCTGCGCCTGTTGGAGGCGGACGGCACCACGGTGCACGAGGGCGTCGTCGACGTCACCGCCGGACCGCGCTCGGTCGTGCGAATGCCCGTTCCGCCGGCGCTCGCACCCGCGGAGCGGTCCGCGAAGGAGTTCCTCGTCGCCGACGCCGACGGCCTACGCGCCCTCCACTTCCCCGTTCCCGACAAGGATTTCGCCTACCCCCGGCCCCGGTACGACATCGCTGTGGAACCGGTCCCGGGCGAGAGCGATAGAGTCGACATCGTGGTGAGCGCACACACTCTGGTCAGAGACCTCCTCCTCCAGGCCGACCGGCTCGGCCCCCGAGCCGCCGCCGACCAGGGGCTCACGACGCTCCTGCCCGGCGAGCGGACCCGTATCAAGGTCAGCGGCTGCGGCTCCGTGGACGTCGAGGACGTGCGGGCCGCCCTGTTCAGCGTGGACGTGATGTGACGGGAACGACTCGCGTCACGATCAAGGACGTCGCCGCCCGTGCCGGTGTCTCCAAGGGGGCGGTCTCGCTCGCCTTCAACCACAAGCCGGGCGTCTCGCAGGCCACCCGCGAGCGGATCTTCGCCGCCGCACGCGAACTGGGCTGGGCGCCGAACCTGACCGCACGCAGCCTCTCCAGCCAGCGGGTCGACATCGTGGGGCTGGCGCTGTGCCGGCCCGCCCGGCTGCTCGGCCTCGAACCCTTCTACATGGAATTCATCTCCGGCATCGAGAGCGTCCTGGCGGCCCGCTCCTGTTCGCTGCTGCTGCGCCTGGTACGGGACCTCGACGAGGAGATCGACCTCCACAAGACATGGTGGCGCAGCCGGACGATCGCCGGAGCGATCCTGGTCGACTTCCACGACGACGACCCGAGGGTGCCGGCATTGCAGGCCGTCGGCCTGCCGGCGGTCGCCGTCGGGCATCCGTCCCTGACCGGCGCGTTCCCGTCCGTATGGACGGACGACGCGACCGCGGCCGCCGAGGCGGTCCGCTATCTGGCCGCGCTGGGCCACCGCCGCATCGCACGCGTCGGCGGCCCGGCCGGACTGGGGCACAGCTCCATCCGGGCCGCCGCCTTCGAAACCACGATGCGCCAGCTGGGACTGGAACAGGGCCGGCAGATCTCCACCGGGTTCGACGGCAAGGAGGGCGCCCGCGCCACCCGGTCCCTGCTCCTTTCCGCGGACCGGCCCACCGCCATCGTGTACGACAACGACATCATGGCCGTCGCCGGTGCGGGCGTCGCGGCCGAGATGGGGTTCGTCATCCCGGACGACGTGTCACTGCTGGCGTGGGACGACTCCCAGCTGTGCCGGATAACCCATCCGACGCTGTCGGCCATGAGCCACGACGTGCACCACTTCGGCGCGGAGGTCGCTCGCACGCTGTTCGCGGTGCTCGACGGGACGCACAGCGGGGCCCTTCAGGTGCCCACTCCTTCGCTCACCC
>NZ_JBSGZJ010000503.1:0-5041 GCF_053610925.1 Streptomyces sp. NPDC054847
ACGCCTCGCCGACGGCCAGGGGGGTGGGCCGGACGAGCGCTCGAGCTTCTCGTGCCCCGTTCACGCAGGGGTATGCACACGACTTTCCGGAAATTCGGAATCCGTCGGCCGGGCCGGAAGGAACCGGGCTGCGAACGGCCTCGGCGCGGCGCATGGTGGTGGCATGCGGCTGCTGCTGACCTCCGACACCCATGTGCCGAAACGGGCCCGGCAACTGCCCGGGGAGCTTCTGGAGGCCGTCCGCCGGGCAGACGTCGTGATCCACGCCGGCGACTGGGTCGACGCCGCGACCCTCGACCTCTTCGAGTCCCGCTCCACGCGTCTTCTCGCGGTGTACGGGAACAATGACGGACCCGACCTGCGGGCCCGTCTGCCGGAGGTCGCGCTGGAGGAGCTCGGCGGGTTGCGCATCGGCGTCGTCCACGAAACGGGTCCCGCGCAGGGCCGCGAACGGCGGTGCGCCGAGCGTTTTCCCGAGCTCGACGTCCTGGTGTTCGGGCACAGCCACATCCCGTGGGACACGACCGCCCCAGGCGGGCTGCGGCTGCTCAATCCGGGCTCGCCGACCGACCGCCGACGTCAGCCGCACTGCACGTACATGACCGCCCGGGTGTCACGCGGCAGGCTGTCGGAGGTCGAACTGCACCGTCTGCCCCGCTCCGGGGTGGCGGCCGTGAGCCCTTGAGGTCAGCGGGCCGCCCGTGGCTCCGCGAGTGCGAGAGCCCCGCGAGCCGTGATCTCCGTGGCTCCGCGCCCGTGCCCGTGAGCCTGGGGGCTGCGAGAGCCATGCGATTCGCGGGTCCGCGCCGGTGGACCCGGAGCCCGGGCCTGTGAGGCGGGGAGACCGGGAAGTCGGTTGTCCGTGAGCCCGCGCCCGTGGCCCCGTGGCAGCGAGAGCTCGTGTGCGTGTCGAGGTCCGTGGGCCTGGAGCCCGGGCCTGTGAGGCCGGGAGACCGGGAAGTCGGCTGTCCGTGAGCCCGTGCCCGTGGCCCTGTGGCAGTGAGAGCTCGTGTGCGTGTCGAGGTCCGTGGGCCTGGAGCCCGGGCCTGTGAGGCCGGGAGACCGGGAAGTCGGCTGTCCGTGAGCCCGCGCCCGTGGCCCCGTGGCAGCGAGAGCTCGTGAGCGTGTCCCCGGAGCCCATGGACCCGGAGCCCGGGCCTGAGAGGCCGGGAGACCGGGAAGTCCGCGGTCCGTGAATTCCGCGGGCCCGTGCCCCTGAGCCGGGCGGGCCGTCGCGCTTCGCGCGGCAGGCCGGACGTGCGGTGCCGGGGGCGCCCGTCAGCCGATGTCGTACACGTCGAGGCGTCCGCACATGCCGAAACGGCCGTGCGCGGAGGGCTGTTCGGCCCGGACCCGCGCCTCTGTCAGGTGGCCCGCGCCGCCCTGATCCAGCTCGTCGAGCTGTGCGGCCGTCGCCGCGGCGGCGGCGGCCGCGCCGTCGCGCCAGCGTTCGCGCCATGCGCCGACGAGCGGCCGTACCAGGGCCGCGGCGGCCCGGTGGAACGCGGCCAGAGGCTCGGGATCACCGGCCTCCGTCGCGTTGCGCAGCGCCTCGAAACCTTCGACGGCGAGGTCGCGACGGCGGCGGGCCGCCCGCTCCAGCTCCTCCTCCGTCCCGCCCTGCGGCAGGGCGACGGCGGCGCGGTAGGCGGCGGGGTCGGCGAGCAGACGCGGCGGCAGGGTCAGCACCGCGTCGCCCGCCTCGGGGAGGCCGCAGTTTTGCATGAGCACCACGATGGTCAGACCGCCCTCGTTGACCAGCCGGTGGATGGTGCCCGGGGTGAACCAGACCAGCGAGCCCGGCGCCAGGGCTGTCTGTTCGAACCCGGATGCGGTCAGGGTCTGCACCGCGCCGCGACCGCCGGTCACGGCGTACCCCTCCGAGCAGGTCAGGTGGATGTGCGGGGTGCCTCCGCGCAGGCCGTCGGCTGCGGGCCAGTCGTAGACCCGCAGCCGCGACACGCCGATGCCGCCGGGCAGCCCGCCGTAGCCGGAGGCCGGACCGGCCGGCCGGGCAACGGTCGCCGCCGCGCCGGCGGCCGTGTCCGCGGCCGTGTCCGCAGGGTCGGTCGTGCTCACCACTCGTCTCCTCCGGTCGGGCGGCGGGCCGCCGAGCTCGCATGCAGTAAGCGCTTTCCCAGGAAACGTAAGCTCCCCTGCGGACACGGTCAAGGCCGCGTCCGTGCCCCGGGCGTCAGGTCGTCAGTCGCTTCGGCAGCCAGCGCAGCCGGGCGGCTTCCTGGAACGGGCCGCCGCCCTCGTGATCATTGAAGTCGTAGACCTCGATCTGTTTGTCCTCGTGGCCGTACGCGTTGAAGGCGGCGAACACCGTCGACGGCGGGCAGGTCCGGTCCTCCATCGCCACGGAGAAGAGCGCGGGCGCCCGGCCGCGTGCCGCGAAGTGCACGCCGTCGAAGTAGGCCAGGGTCCGCGCCGCCTGTTCGCTCCGGCCGCGGTGGGTCTTCAGGTAGTGGCCCACCTCCCGGTACGGCTCGCGGTCCGTGAGCGTCGTCGCCCGCGGGAAGTCGCACAGGAACGGCACGTCGGGTGCCACGGCCGCGAGGTCGGGTACGAGGCCGGCGGCGGCCAGGGTGATCCCGCCGCCCTGGCTGGCGCCGACGGCCGCGGTGCGGGAGGCGTCGGTCAAGGGGTGCGAGCGTGCGGCCTCGATCGCGCGGACCGCGTCGGTGAACACCCGTCGGTAGTAGTACTCGTGAGGGTCCTCGATGCCCCGCGTCAGGAAGCCGGGGTACGAAGGCGCACTGCCCACCGGGTCCGGAGTGCTGCCGGTCGACCATCCGCTGCCCTGGCCGCGGGTGTCCATCACGAAGTGCGCGAATCCGGCCGACGCGTACAGCAGATGCGTGTGCGGCAGGCCGCGGCCGCCGCCGTAACCGAGGAACTCGACGACCAGGGGCAGCGGCTCCTCGGCCCCCGCGGGCAGCACGAGCCAGCCCTTCACCGGGTGGCCGCCGAAGCCGGCGAAGGTCACGTCGTGCACGTCCACCGTGCTGAGGCCGGTCGTTACCCGCTCGAAGCGGGCGTCGAGGTCGTGGCCGCGGGCCTCCTCGAGCGTCTTCGTCCAGAACGCGTCGAAGTCCTCCGGTTCCGCGGAGGCGCTGCGGTAGGCGCGGAGCTCCGGCAGAGGCAGGTCGAACAGGGCCATGGGGCCGCCTTTCCTACGAGAAGTGGCAGCAGATCAACACGGGCTGCCACCACGGGGCAAGAGCCCGCCCGACAGGTGGAACGTCGAAGGCCGGACGCGCGGACCCGCCCTCCCGCGGCGGCGCGTGGCGTCGCACCGTGGCCGGGTGGCCGGCCCGCCGGCCCTCCGTTCGGCCCCGCTGACCTGCCCGAACCGGCTCGCGCCCGCACGCTGGAAGCGGCGGACGGCCGCGTGCGTGAGCCGGGCCGCATCTGTCGGACGTGCGGCGGGCGGAGGTCCTTGTTTTGTCATGCCCCTTGTCGCGAGAGCGGGGCCCCTGCTAAACCCTTCGGTTAGGAAAGTTTCCTTCCAATCATTCCCCGGCCGATTTCTTCGGCCTGTCCGGCTATCCGCCCAGCCAACGGAGTCCCCCATGAGACCGGCACGGTTCTGGCTACGCCCCCTGGGCAGCATCGGCGCCCTCGGCGCCGCTCTGCTCCTCACCCTCACCACCGCACCCGTCGCACCGGCGGCCCCCACACCCGCACCGCCCGCCCCGGCGGCCGCTGTCACCCACGAGGCCGAGAACGCGACCGTCTCGCGTGGTCTGGTCGAGTCCAACCACGCCGGCTTCACCGGCAGCGGATTCGTCAACTACGACAACGTCAGCGGCAGTTACGTCCAGTGGACGGTCCAGGCGGCCCAGGCGGGACGGGTCGGCCTCAAGCTGCGCTTCGCCAACGGCAGCACGTCCGGCAGGCCCATGGACATCACCGTCAACGGCGCGCTCGCCGCCGACAACCGCGCCTTCCCCGGCACCGGCGCCTGGACCTCCTGGTCCATGGCCACCGTCACCGCGGACCTCAAGGCGGGCGCCAACACCATCAGGGCGACCGCCGCCGGACCCGACGGCGGCCCGAACGTGGACCACCTCGCCGTCGAGACCACTCCCACCACCGGCGGCACCCCGGCCGGAATCAACGGACAGCTCAAGGTCTGCGGCACCAAGCTCTGCAACCAGTACGGCAACCCGATCCAGCTGCGCGGCATGAGCACCCACGGCCTCCAGTGGTACAGCCAGTGCGTCACCAACGGTTCCCTCGACGCCCTGGCCACCGACTGGAAGGCCGACGTCCTGCGGATCTCGATGTACGTCCAGGAGGGCGGCTACGAGACGGACCCGCGCGGCTTCACCGACAAGGTCCACTCGGTCATCGAGCAGGCCACCGCACGCGGTATGTACGCGATCGTCGACTGGCACATGCTCAGCCCCGGGGACCCGCACCACAACCTCTCGCGGGCGAAGACCTTCTTCACCGAGATCGCGCAGCGCCACAAGGACAAGACCAACGTGCTGTACGAGATCGCCAACGAGCCCAGCGGCGTGAGCTGGTCGAGGATCAAGAGCTACGCGGAGGAGCTCATCCCGGTCATCCGGCGCTACGACGCCGACACCCCGGTCCTCGTCGGCACGCGTGCCTGGTCCTCCCTCGGAGTCTCCGAGGGCTCGAACGAGAGCGAGGTCGTGAACAGCCCGGTCAACGCCTCCAACATCATGTACACGTTCCACTTCTACGCGGCCTCGCACAAGGACGAGTACCTGAGCGCGCTGTCCCGGGCGGCCGACCGCGTGCCCATGTTCGTCACCGAGTTCGGCACGCAGGACTACGCCGGCGAGGGCGCCAACGACTTCACCATGTCGCAGCGCTACATCGACCTGATGGCGAGCAAGAAGATCAGCTGGGTCAACTGGAACTACTCCGACGACAACAGGTCGGGCGCCGTGTTCAACAGCGGCATTTGCGCCAACAACGGCCCCTGGGCCGGCACCGGCTCGCTGAAGCCGGCCGGCGTCTGGGTCCGTGACCGGATCAGGACGGCGGACAACTTCCCGAC
>NZ_JBSGZJ010000504.1:0-4080 GCF_053610925.1 Streptomyces sp. NPDC054847
GCGGCGTGGGGGGACCCCCACCGGACCCCCGCGCCTCAAACGCCGGCGAGGCTGATTTCGCGCAGCGAAATCCAGCCCGCCTGGGCCGGGCCCGGCGGAGCCGGGCGGGACCGCGCCGCGCGCGGCCCGGGAAAGCCCGGTTACGACTGCGTCAGCCCCGCCACCAGTTCGTCCGCCGCCCGGTACGGGTCCAGTTCGCCCGCGACGATGCGCTCCGCCAGCGCGCCCAGGCGCCGGTCGCCGTGCAGGTCGCCGATGCGTTCCCGCAGTGCCGTGACGGCGATCGTCTCGACCTCGGTCGCCGCCCGGCGGGCGCGGCGCTCGGAGAGGACGCCGTGCTCCTCCATCCACGCCCGGTGCTTCTCCAGCGCCTCGACGACCTCGTCGATGCCCTCGCCCCGCGCGGCGACCGTCTTCACGATCGGCGGGCGCCAGTCCCCCGGCCCCCGGGACTCGCCGAGGCCCAGCATGTGGTTGAGTTCCCGGGCCGTCGCGTCGGCCCCGTCGCGGTCCGCCTTGTTGACGACGTAGACGTCGCCGATCTCGAGGATGCCCGCCTTCGCGGCCTGGATGCCGTCGCCCATGCCGGGCGCGAGAAGCACGACCGACGTGTCGGCCTGGGAGGCGATCTCCACCTCCGACTGGCCGACGCCGACCGTCTCGACCAGGACGACGTCGCAGCCGGCCGCGTCCAGGACGCGGATCGCCTGCGGCGCCGCCCAAGCGAGGCCACCCAGGTGGCCCCGGGTGGCCATGGAGCGGATGTAGACGCCGGGGTCGGAGGCGTGTTCCGACATACGGACCCGGTCACCGAGCAGCGCCCCGCCCGAGAAGGGCGAGGACGGGTCGACGGCGAGGACGCCGACCCGCTTCCCGGCCTTCCGGTAGGCGGAGACGAGCGCCGAGGTGGACGTGGACTTGCCGACGCCCGGCGAGCCCGTCAGGCCCACCACGTACGCGCCGCCGGTCAGCGGGGCCAGCGCCGCCATGACCTCACGGAGCTGCGGCGACGCCCCCTCCACGAGTGAGATCAGCCGGGCCACGGCGCGCGGCCGGCCCTCTCTCGCCTGGGCGACCAGCTGGGCTACGTCCACCATCGTGCTGCTCCGATCGTTCTGCGCGTACGGGCTTCGGCGCCCGGATTGCTGCTACGCCTGCTTACTTCGCGGGGACGCGGACGATGAGAGCGTCGCCCTGGCCGCCGCCGCCGCACAGCGCCGCCGCACCGACGCCGCCGCCGCGGCGCTTGAGCTCCAGCGCCAGGTGGAGCACCACACGGGCGCCGGACATGCCGATCGGGTGGCCGAGCGCGATCGCGCCACCGTTCACGTTCACCTTTTCCGGGGTGACGCCGAGGTCCTTCATTGACTGGTGGGCGACGGCCGCGAACGCCTCGTTGATCTCGATGAGGTCCAGGTCCGAGACCTCCAGGCCCTCCTTCTTCAGGGCGTGCCTGATGGCGTTGGACGGCTGGGACTGGAGCGAGTTGTCGGGGCCCGCCACGTTGCCGTGGGCGCCGATCTCCGCGATCCACTCCAGGCCCAGCTCCTCCGCCTTGGCCTTGCTCATCACGACGACGGCGGCGGCGCCGTCCGAGATCTGCGAGGACGTGCCGGCGGTGATGGTGCCGTCCTTGGCGAACGCGGGGCGCAGCCGGCCGAGCGACTCGGCCGTCGTCTCCGGGCGGATGCCCTCGTCCTTGGAGAACAGGACCGGGTCGCCCTTGCGCTGCGGGATCTCGACGGGCGTGATCTCCGCCTCGAAGAGGCCGTTCTTCTGGGCGGCCGCGGCCCGCTGGTGGGAGAGCGCGGCGATCTCGTCCTGCACTCCGCGCGGGATGCCGAGGCGGGTGTTGTGCTTCTCCGTCGATTCGCCCATGGCGACATTCTCGAAGGAGTCGGTCAGGCCGTCGTGCGCCATCGAGTCGAGCATCTCGATCGCGCCGTACTTGTAGCCCTCACGGGACTTCGGCAGCAGGTGCGGCGCGTTGGTCATCGACTCCTGGCCGCCGGCGACGACCACGTCGAACTCGCCGGCGCGGATCAGCTGGTCGGCGAGCGCGATGGCGTCGAGGCCGGACAGGCAGACCTTGTTGATGGTGAGCGCGGGGACGTTCATCGGGATGCCCGCCTTGACGGCGGCCTGGCGGGCGGGGATCTGGCCCGCGCCGGCCTGGAGCACCTGGCCCATGATCACGTACTGCACCTGATCTCCGCCGATGCCCGCCCGGTCGAGCGCCGCCTTGATGGCGAAGCCGCCGAGGTCGGCGCCGGAGAAGGACTTGAGCGAGCCGAGCAGGCGGCCCATGGGCGTGCGGGCTCCCGCGACGATCACGGAGGTGTTGCCGGTCTTTCCAGACATGAGCACGATCCCCTTCCAGCCGCAGCTGAGGAGTGAACGAGGGTTTACTCAAATGTACTGAGCGGTACGGCTCCGGGTCACCGTGCCGCCGGTGTGATCGCGCGCACGTTGCGTAACCGGCCGCCGGGCGCTGCACTGGTCAAATGCTGACGCGAATCGACCACATCGGGATCGCCTGCTTCGACCTCGACAAGACTGTCGAGTTCTACCGGGCCACGTACGGCTTCGAGGTGTTCCACTCCGAGGTCAACGAGGAGCAGGGCGTACGGGAAGCCATGCTCAAGATCAATGAGACGTCCGACGGCGGCGCCTCCTACCTCCAGCTCCTGGAGCCGACCCGGGAGGACTCCGCGGTCGGAAAGTGGCTGGCCAAGAACGGTGAAGGTGTTCACCACATCGCATTCGGAACGGCTGACGTGGACGCGGACGCGCAGAACATCCGCGACAAGGGCGTGCGTGTGCTGTACGACGAGCCGCGTATCGGCTCGATGGGCTCGCGTATCACCTTCCTCCACCCGAAGGACTGCCACGGCGTACTCACCGAACTCGTCACGTCTGCAACGGAGCACTGACCCTAAGGATTCCCGGCCCGGTAGAGTGGGCCGTTCCGGGCCGGGGCCGGGTCGGGGCCGTGCCGCGTCTCCGTCGTTGATCTGTCACCATTCCCCGGGGGGCCGTTCGCCGGCGAACGGTGCTCGTTTGGAGACAGTTGCGACCAGGGGACGGATGGGACCGCGCAGTGCGGGGCTACGAACGCCAGGAGAGCCACCGAGCTGACGACGACCACCTCTCGCGGTTCGAAGCCGAGATGGACCGGCTGAAGACCGACCGGGAGAAGGCCGTCCAGCATGCCGAGGACCTCGGCTACCAGGTCGAGGTATTGCGCGCCAAACTCCACGAGGCGCGGCGCAATCTCGCCTCCCGTCCGGCTTACGACAGCGCCGATATCGGCTACCAGGCCGAGCAGTTGCTGCGGAACGCGCAGATCCAGGCCGATCAGCTCCGGCAGGACGCCGAGCGCGAGCTGCGCGAGGCCCGCGCGCAGACCCAGCGGATCCTGCAGGAGCACGCGGAGCACCAGGCCCGGCTCCAGGCGGAACTGCACGCCGAGGCCGTCCAGCGCAGGCAGCGTCTGGACCAGGAGCTGGCCGAGCGCCGCCAGACCGTCGAGTCGCACGTCAACGAGAACGTCGCATGGGCCGAGCAGCTGCGGGCCCGCACCGAGTCGCAGGCCCATCGGCTCCTCGAGGAGTCCCGCGCGGAGGCGGAGCAGGCACTGGCCGCCGCCCGCGCCGAGGCCGCCCGCATCGCGGAGGAGGCCCGCAGGCGGCTCGGCAGCGAGGCGGAGACCGCACGCGCGGAGGCCGAGGCGATCCTGCTGCGCGCCCGCAAGGACGCCGAGCGGCTGCTGAACGCCGCGTCGAGCCAGGCGCACGAGGCCACCACCCACGCCGAGCAGCTGCGCTCGACGACCACCGCCGAGTCCGACCAGGCCCGCCAGCAGGCCGCGGAGCTCAGCCGCGCCGCCGAACAGCGGCTCCAGCAGGCGGAGGAGAAGCTCCGCGAGGCCCGCGCCGAGTCGGAGAAGCTGCTCTCGGAGGCGAAGGAGTCCGCCGCCAAGCAGCTGTCGTCGGCCGAATCGGTCAACGAGCAGCGCACCCGCACCGCCAAGGCGCAGATCGCCCGGCTCGTCGAAGAGGCGACCAAGGAGTCGGAGAC
>NZ_JBSGZJ010000504.1:4090-5029 GCF_053610925.1 Streptomyces sp. NPDC054847
CCTCAAGTCGGAGGCGGAGCAGGCGCTCGCCGACGCCCGCGCCGAGGCGGAGAAGCTCGTCGAGGCCGCGGCCGAGAAGGCCCGTGCGGCCGTCGCCGAGGACTCTGCCGCCGCGCTCGCCAAGGCCGCCCGCACCGCCGAGGAGGTGCTGACCAAGGCCTCTGAGGACGCCAAGGCCACCACCCGCGCGGCGAGCGAGGAGGCCGAGCGGATCAAGCGCGAGGCCGAGGCGGAGGCCGACCGGCTGCGCGGCGAGGCCGCGGAGCAGGCCGACCAGCTCAAGGGCGCCGCGAAGGACGACACCAAGGAGTACCGCGCCAAGACGGTCGAGCTCCAGGAGGAGGCCCGCCGGCTGCGCGGGGAGGCCGAGCAGCTGCGCGCCGAGGCCGTCGCCGAGGGCGAGCGGATCCGCGGCGAGGCCCGCCGCGAGGCCGTCCAGCAGATCGAGGAGGCGGCGAGCACTGCTGAGGAGCTGCTGACCAAGGCGCGCACCGATGCCGACGAACTGCGCTCCCGGGCGAGCAGCGACAGCGAGAAGGTCCGTACCGAGGCCATAGAGCGCGCCACGACACTGCGCAAGCAGGCCGAGGAGACCCTCGAGCGCACCCGCGCGGAGGCCGAACGACTGCGCGCGGAGGCCGAGGAGCAGGCCGACGGCGTGCGGACGGCGGCGGAGGCCGCCGCGGCCGAGCTGCGCGAGGAGACCGAACGCGGCATAGCGGCCCGCCAGGCGGAGGCGGCCGAGGAGCTGACCCGCCTTCACACCGAGGCCGAGGCACGGCTCACCGCCGCCGAGGAGCGGCTGGCCGAGGCCCGCGCCGAGGGCGAGCGGATCCGCCGCGAGGCGGCGGAGGAGACGGAGCGGCTGCGCGCGGAGGCCGGCGAGCGGCTGCGCGCGCTCCAGGAGCAGGCGGAGACGGAGGCGGACCGGCTGCGCAC
>NZ_JBSGZJ010000505.1:0-5027 GCF_053610925.1 Streptomyces sp. NPDC054847
CCGACACCCCCATCATCACCACCGACGCCCGCCACCGCGCCGACGCCAAGAGCGCACTCATCACCCTCGTCGAACACGCCCTCATGGCCCGCCTGAAGTAGAATGGCCAAGTAGACGACGCAATACGGCAGTTGTCGTAGTTGCCGTGGGGCGGGCTGTGTCTTTTGACACGGCCCGCCTCCGTGTTCATAACATTTCGACAGAGAATTCCGGCGCAGTGGACACCCGTTGCACACGGGCGGTACCACTGTGCTCACATGAGCCTCGCCAATTGTCGGGGCTCGTTCTTTATGCCCGTTTTATGCGAGGCGTACGCCACTCGGAATCACCGATTCCGAGTGTTTGGAATGCGGCCGGTCGTCGTGCTGGAATTCGTCGAACTGCCGAGTAGTACGGCTCTGAACGAAACACGGCACAGCGTAGGTGCCGACGCCGAGAGGTTGTTGGTCGAGTGAGGCGAAGCAACACGAGCTCCGCAGAGCAGCAGGCGCGGGGCAACTTCACCCCGCCGTCGCGCACAGCGGCGCCGCCTGCGGATGCGTCGGGAGCTTCCGGCTCTTCCCCGGCCGTCGGCGGGCCGGGAGGTTCCGGGGGCAGCACCAGCCGCTTCTCCCCTCGCAACTGGCGGGTGCCCACCCGACTGAACGCGATCCTCCTCATACCCGTGCTCGTCGGTCTGGTCATGGGCGGGTTCCAGGTCAAGCAGTCGATCGACACCTGGAGCGAGGCGCAGGACGCGGAAAAGACCGCACTCGTCGTGCGCGCGGCCTCCGAGTACGGCCAGGCGCTCCTGAACGAGCGTGACCTGACCGCGCAGCCCCTGCTGCTCGCCACGAGCCAGGACGCCCGGCAGGCCGCCGTCGTCACCGAGGCGTACGACACCACCGACGCGGCGAAGGCCAAGTTCGACGAGGCCGTCTCGGAGATGCCCGACGGGCAGGGCCTCGAACGCCGCCTCCAGTTGTTCCGGCAGGAGGAACCAAAGCTCGCCGACCTCCGCAAGGCGGCCTACACCAAGGCTCTCGACCCGGTGAAGACCGAAGAGGGCTACGTCAAGATCCAGCACGTGCTGATGGAGTTCGCCAACGAGCTCGGCCTCGGCACCGGTAACGTCACCAGCTACGGCCGTACCGTCTACGCAGTCCAGCTCGCCAAGGCCGCCGCGTCGCTGCAGCGCTCCATCGGTATGCACCTGCTGGTGCGCCCGAGCAAGGACACCGGCGTGCTGGAACAGCAGAAGGTCGCCTTCAACTCGTACAACTACCTCGAGCAGATCGCGATCGGCGAGTACGTCTCCGGCGGCACGGAGGCCGACACCGCGCGGCTCAAGGAAGTCATGGCCGGCAAGGCCGCCGAGGGCGGCAAGCGGTTGGCAGCGGCCGGTCTGAACCCGCCCAAGGGCCCCGACGGCTCCGTCTTCACCGGTATGGCCACCGCAATCGGCTCGGGGACCGACAAGGACGATCTGAAGACGCAGGACATCACGCCCGAGACGTGGATGGGCGCGGCGACCGCCAAGTTCGACGGCTACACCGAGATCGAGACCGACCTCGTCGACCGGGCCGTGAACGAGGCCGCGGCGATCTCCGACGACGCCAAGACCGACGCCATCGTCAACGGCCTCATCGTCGTCATCGCCCTGCTCACCGCCTTCATCCTGGCCGGCCTCATGGCCCGCCAGATGAGCCGCTCGATGCGCCAGCTGCGCACCGCGGCGTTCGGCATCGCCGAGCAGCGCCTGCCGATGCTGGTCGACCAGCTGTCCCGGACCGAGCCGGGCCGGGTCGACACCCGCGTCCAGCCCATCCCGATCGACACCCAGGACGAGATCGGCGAGGTCGCCCGGGCCTTCGACCAGGTCCACCGCGAGGCCGTCCGGCTCGCCGCCGAGCAGGCCATGCTCCGGGGCAACGTCAACGCGATCTTCACCAACCTCTCCCAGCGGAACCAGTCGCTCATCGAGGGCCAGCTGACCCTGATCACCGACCTCGAGAACAACGAGGCCGACCCGGACCAGCTGGAGAACCTCTTCAAGCTGGACCACCTGGCGACCCGTATGCGCCGCAACGGTGAGAACCTGCTGATTCTCGCCGGCGAGGAGCCCGGCCGCCGCTGGAACCAGCCCGTGCCGCTCGTCGACGTGCTGCGCGCCGCCTCCTCCGAGGTGGAGTCCTACGAGCGCATCGAGCTCACCGGCGTCCCGGAGACCGAGATCCACGGCCAGGCCGTGACCGACCTCGTGCACCTCCTCGCCGAGCTGCTGGAGAACGCCACCACCTTCTCCTCGCCGCAGACCAAGGTCCGCGTCACCGCGACCCGTCTCCCCGACGGCCGCGTCATGGTCGAGATCCACGACAAGGGCATCGGCCTCACCGCCGAGGACTTCGCGGACATCAACCACAAGCTGGCCAACCCGCCGACCGTGGACGCCGCCGTCTCGCAGCGCATGGGTCTCTTCGTGGTCGGCCGCCTCGCCGACCGGCACGGCATCCGCGTCCAGCTGCGCCCCTCGGGCGAGCAGGCGGGCACCACCTCGCTGGTCATGCTTCCCGACGCCATCACCCACGGTGGCGGTGGCGAGGCGCTGCCCGAGGACGACTTCACGGTCTCGCAGATCATCCCGAAGCAGCAGTCCTTCGAGAGCGCCCCGATGCGGACCGCCGCGGAGCTCGGCTTCGACGACTCCCGCTACGAGCAGCCCTCCGACGACTCCGCGACCCAGCTGGACCCCGTGGGCCGCTCCCTGATGCGCGAGGAGCGCCGGGCGGCCCTGGAGGCCCAGGCGCACGGCGAAAGGCCGCTGTACCGCGACGAGTCGCCGTACGAGCAGGAGCAGGCCCCCCAGCAGGAGTACGGCTCCGAGTACGGCCAGGAGTACGCACAGGCGGACCAGGGCTACGCGCAGAACCAGCAGCCTGCGTACGACGAGTACCAGGGCGGCGGCTACCAGGACCCGTACCAGCCGGCGAACGGCGGCTACCCCGAGCACACGGAGCAGCAGGATCCGCTCCAGGGCGCATATGCGGAAGCCACATACCAGGACCCGCAGAACACCCAGCAGCAGTACGAGGGTCAGTACGACGCCCAGCCCCACCAGGGTGAGTGGGCCGATCACAGCGGCTACCAGAGCGCTTACGAGCCCGAGTACCGTCCCGAAGCGGAATCTGCACCCGCCGCTCCCGCGAACGCCTCGGACCGCGTAGGCTTCGAGCGTCCGGGACCGTCTCCGAGCAGCAGCCACGAGCTGACGGATGCCGGTCTCCCCCGGCGCGGTGGCAGCCAGAAGCCGTCGTCGGCGCAGCAGGTGCCACAGCCGCCGGCGCAGCAGCAGGCGTCGCAGCAGCAGTGGCAGCAGCAGGCCCCCGAACAGGCTCCGGCCGCTCAGCAGAGCGGACAGGCCCCGGGCGGCAGCGGCAACGGCTCGGGCAGCTTCGGCGGCGGGAGCTCCGACACCGACGACTGGCGCTCGGCGAACGACGAGCGCTGGCAGCGGGCGGAGAAGCTTCGCGACCCGAAGGCGGGCGGGGTCACCTCGTCCGGTCTTCCCCGGCGGGTACCCAAGGCCAACCTGATCGAGGGCACGGCCGAACAGACCCCGCAGGGCGGCCCACAGGTCTCCCGCGCCCCGGAGGACGTGCGTGGCAGGTTGAGCAACCTGCGGCGCGGCGTCCAGCAGGGACGCAGCGCGGGAACGGACACGAACGGACCGGGCTCCGGCCCGGGCAGTACCTACAACCAGGAGCGTTAGTGTGAGCCCGATGAGCCAGGCGGCGCAGAATCTGAACTGGTTGATCACCAACTTCGTGGACAACACCCCAGGGGTGTCGCACACGGTGGTGGTCTCCGCCGACGGACTCCTGCTGGCGATGTCCGAAGGTTTCCCGCGCGACCGCGCCGATCAGCTGGCGGCCGTGGCCTCCGGTCTGACCTCGCTGACCGCGGGCGCCTCCCGGATCTTCGAAGGCGGCGCCGTCAACCAGACGGTCGTGGAGATGGAGCGCGGCTTCCTCTTCATCATGTCCATCTCCGACGGATCCTCACTTGCCGTGCTGGCCCACCCCGAGGCCGACATCGGCCTGGTGGGCTACGAGATGGCGCTCCTGGTCGACCGTGCGGGCAGCGTCCTCACTCCCGACCTTCGCGCGGAGCTCCAGGGAAGCCTGCTCAACTGACGATCTGCCGGGTTCGTCCCGGTAGTTGCTCTTGACCAGTAGACAGACAGTGCGTTTCTCGCCACCGCACCGTTAAGGTGCGGTGGCGCGGGCTCCACAGGGACAGGAACCGGCGTACAGGCAGTCGGAGGAGGAAACGTGGCAACACCCCCAGGCGGGCGCCCTTATGAGGGCGGTCATCAGCCGCACGGTGAGCACACAGACAACCGGTTCAACTTTCCTTCGACGCCGGGCAGAGCGGGCGCGCAGCAGCCCTACCAGCAGTCGCAGTCGCCGTACGACCCGTCCTACGACGCGTCGTACGATCCCTCCTACGGTCAGCAGCAGCCCCGCATCCAGCCGGTGGCCCCGCGGCGCGCCCAGGAGCCCGCGAAGGCGTCGTCCGCCGGTTCCGGCAGGCACAACCCGCTGGTGCGCCCGTACGCCATGACCGGCGGCCGGACCCGGCCGCGTTACCAGCTCGCCATCGAGGCGCTGGTCAGTACCACGGCCGATCCGTCAAGGCTGCAAGGGCAGTTGCCCGAGCACCAGCGGATCTGCCGGCTGTGTTTCGAGATCAAGTCGGTGGCTGAGATCTCGGCACTCCTCTCCATCCCCCTCGGCGTTGCCCGGATCCTCGTCGCCGACCTGGCGGAGGCCGGACTTGTCGCCATTCACCAGCCCGGCGGCGACGAGTCCGCCGGCGGCCAGCCAGACGTGACACTGCTCGAAAGGGTGCTCAGTGGACTTCGCAAGCTCTAGCGGCGGTGCTGCCCGCTCAACCACCAGCGCGAAGATCGTGGTGGCGGGCGGCTTCGGCGTGGGCAAGACCACGTTCGTCGGCGCCGTCTCGGAGATCAACCCGCTGCGTACCGA
>NZ_JBSGZJ010000506.1:0-5026 GCF_053610925.1 Streptomyces sp. NPDC054847
GGCAAGGAGGAAGGTTCGGTGGGGGGGGGGGCCCCCCCCCCCGCGGCGGGGGGCCCCGCGCCGTGGTCGGCGGGCCGCGCTTCCTGGTCCTCGACGATCCGCTCTCCGCGCTCGACGTGCACACGGAGGCCCTGGTGGAGGCGGCGCTGCGCCGGGTCCTGGAGGACACCACCGCGCTGGTGGTGGCGCACCGGCCGTCGACGGTGATGCTCGCCGACCGGGTCGCGCTGCTGTCGGGCGGCCGGATCGCCGCGGTGGGCACGCATCACGAACTGCTGCGTACGAACGCCGAGTACGCATGGCTGATGTCCGGTGCGGAGGGGCCCGACGGCCCGGTCGACTTGGCAAGCGGGTCCGGGGCCGGCGCCCCCGGGCGAGTGGCCGGGGCCCCGGACCGCCCGAAGACGCCGAAGGGCCGGACGGACGTGGACGCGACCGCGGGGACCGAAGGGACGGCACGGTGACGGCAGGGTCGACAAAGGGGCCGGCGACGGCACGCCCGGCAGGGCAGCCAGAGGGCGCGGCGCCTACGGGCGAACCGGCGGAGGGGGCGGCGGACCAGCCAGAGGGCAGCCCGGCGGACACATCGACGACCGGCCAGGACACGCCCAGGGCGGCCGGCCCCCCGAGCCCGCCCGGGACGAGCGGCCCCGCGACCGCTGCCGACGCCCTCGACGGCACGGCGCCGCCCGGGAAGGGCGCGCCGGCGGGCGACCCGTTCGACCGGGACGCCCTGCCCGCGCCGGCCGGCGCGACCGGCGCCCTGCTACGGTCGCTCCTCGCGCCCCGCCGTGCCCGTGTCGCGCTCGCGGCGGTGCTGCTGCTCCTCCAGCAGGCTGCCGTCCAGGCGGGCCCGTTGCTGGTGGCGTACGCCATCGACCGCGGCGTCCCGGCCTTCCGCGCGGCGGACTACGGGCCGCTGGTCGCCGTCGGCACCGGGTACGCGCTGTGCGCGGTGGCCGCGGGAGCGCTCCAGTACGCCTTCATCCGGGCGTCCGCCCGGGTCAATCAGGACGTGCTCCTCGATCTGCGGGGCCGTATCTTCCGTCACGCCCAGGCGCTGAGCGTCGACTTCCACGAGCGGTACACCTCCGGCCGGCTGATCTCCCGGTCGACGACCGACGTCGAGTCGCTGCGCGAGCTGCTGAGCGAGGGGCTTCAGGAACTCATCGGCGTCGTGCTCGCCTTCGTGTACATCTCGGCGATGCTGCTCTGGCTCGACCTCGGGATCGGCGGCATGGCGGTCCTGTCGTTCGTGCCGCTCTATCTGCTGGTGCGGGTCTACCGGCGGCGGGCCAAGTCCGTCTTCATGAACCGCTCCACGGCGATCGCGGCGGTCATCGTGAAGTTCGCGGAGACCATGAACGGCATCCGGCCGGTGCGTGCCTTCCGCCGCGAGCGGGCCAACGACGCCGATTTCGAGGTGCTCAACCACCGCCACGAACGCACCAACGGCGACGCCCTGCTGGAGATGGCGCGCTATGTCGTCGGCTCCCGGCTCGTCGCCAACACCGCTGTCGCGGCGATGGTCCTCTGGGGCGCGTACCGGGTCGCCCAGGGCACGCTCGCGCTGGGTGTGCTGGCCGCCGCCGTGCTGTACCTGCGGCGGCTGTACGACCCGATCGACCGGCTCGGGATGTTCCTCAACTCCTACCAGTCGGCGGCCGCCTCGCTGGAGAAGATCGCGGGGCTGCTGGCGCAGGAGCCGACGGTCCCCGAGGCCCGCGAGCCGCGTGAGCTGCCGGTGCGCAGGTCCGGCACGCCGGGCCGCGAGGTGGTGTTCGATCAGGTCGGCTTCGCCTACCGCACGGGCGGGGAGGTGCTGCCCCGGTTCGACCTGACGATCCCGGCCGGGCAGACCGTCGCGGTCGTCGGCTCGACCGGCGCGGGCAAGTCGACCCTCGCCAAGCTGCTGGCCCGCTTCTACGACCCCACCGAGGGCCGGGTCCTGCTCGACGGGACCGATCTGCGGGACCTGGCCGTGCCGGACCTCCGCCGGGGGGTGGTGATGGTGACCCAGGAGGCGTTCCTGTTCTCCGGGACGGTCGCGGAGAACATCGCGCTCGGGCGGCCGGAGGCGAGCCGCGCGGACATCGAGCAGGCCGCCAAGGCGATCGGCGCCCATGACTTCATCGAGTCCCTGCCCGACGGCTACGACACGGACGTGCGCAAGCGGGGCGGACGGATCTCCGCGGGGCAGCGGCAGTTGGTGTCCTTCGCGCGGGCGCTGCTCGCCGACCCGGCGGTGCTGATCCTCGACGAGGCGACGAGTTCGCTGGACATCCCCGGCGAGCGGGCGGTGCAGCGGGCGATGGACACGGTGCTCCAGGGCCGTACGGCGGTGGTGATCGCGCACCGGCTGTCGACGGTCGAGATCGCGGACCGGGTGCTGGTGATGGAGCACGGCCGCATCGTCGAGGACGGCGCGCCCGCCGAACTGATCGGCGGAGAAGGCAGGTTCGCCGGACTGCACAGGGCCTGGCGGGACAGCGTGGTCGGCTGAGCCTCTCGGCGGGCCGGGCCGCCGGGCCCGGTCCGTCGCGCGGGCCCGGGGCGGTGCGGCGGGGCGCGACGGCGCCCGTGCTGTCCGCCCGCCCCGGTACGGAATGAGCCACGCCCGGAAGGCCCGTACCGGACCGCGACCAGCAGCACCGCTACGCCGCATTCACAGATGCAGACTTCGCCGTGAACATCCGGTTGCTTTCCGGGTCGGGCCGGGGCGAATGTCCGGGCCCCGCCCGGCAACGATCCGCGAAACGTCCGCTCACCGAACATGACCTATCGGGCAACGGACGAATTCCGGCCAACTTCTTGTCGCGCTCCTGACAGAACATGTTCTCGGCTGCCAGTCTTCCCCCGATCCACGCACCACAGCTCCGCATGCTCTGCCCGGCCGACCCACCCAGCCGACCGGTACCCCCCTCGCAGAAGGAGTCCGCGTGAGACCCACGCATCGCCGGCGCGCCACCGCGACCGGAGCTCTCATCGCCACCGCCGCCCTTCTCGCGGTCGGCTTCCAGACCGGAACGTCGGCCGCCGCCCAGCCGGAGGCGCCCGCCGCCGTGAAGGCGGGCAAGGCCGACCCGGGCGCGCTGCCCAAGAGCCTCTCCCCCGCCCAGCGGGCGGAGCTGATACGCGAGGCGTCCGCCACGACGGCCGCCACCGCGAAGGAACTCGGCCTCACCGCCAAGGAGAAGCTCGTCGTCCGGGACGTCGTCCAGGACCGCGACGGCACCACGCACACCCGCTACGAGCGCACCTACGAGGGCCTGCCGGTCCTCGGCGGCGACCTCGTGGTCGCCGAGTCCGCCACGGGTGCGACCGAGGCGGTCACCAAGGCGTCCCGCGCCGCCCTGAAGGGCGTCGACACCAGCGCGGACGTCGCACCGGCCACGGCGGAGAAGCAGGCACTCGGCGCCGCCCGGGCCGAGGGCTCGAAGGCGACGAAGGCCGAGCGGGCCCCGCGCAAGGTCGTCTGGATGGGCACCGGCAGTCCGACTCTCGCCTACGAGACCGTGGTCGGCGGACTGCAGCACGACGGCACCCCGAACGAGCTCCACGTCGTGACCGACGCGGCCACCGGCGAGAAGCTCTACGAGTGGCAGGCCGTCCACAACGGCACCGGCAACACCCAGTACAGCGGGCAGGTCACCCTGGGCACGGCCCCGTCGTACACGCTCACCGACACGACCCGCGGCAACCACAAGACGTACAACCTCAACCGCGGTACGTCCGGCACGGGCACGCTCTTCTCCGGCCCCGACGACATCTGGGGCAACGGCTCGCCGTCGAACCTGGAGACCGCCGGCGCCGACGCCCACTTCGGCGCGGCCCTCACCTGGGACTACTTCAAGAACGTGCACGGCCGCAGCGGCATCCGCGGTGACGGCGTCGGCGCTTACTCCCGTGTGCACTACGGCAACAACTACGTCAACGCGTTCTGGCAGGACAGCTGCTTCTGCATGACGTACGGCGACGGGTCCGGCAACGCCAAGCCGCTCACCTCGATCGACGTGGCGGCGCACGAGATGACGCACGGCGTCACCTCCAACACGGCCGGCCTGGTCTACAGCGGCGAGTCGGGCGGTCTCAACGAGGCCACCAGCGACATCTTCGCCGCGGCGGTGGAGTTCAGCGCGAACAACTCCCAGGACGTGGGCGACTACCTCGTCGGCGAGAAGATCGACATCCGCGGCGACGGCACCCCGCTCCGCTACATGGACAAGCCGAGCAGGGACGGCTCTTCCAAGGACTACTGGTACTCGGGCATCGGCAACGTCGACGTCCACTACTCCTCGGGCCCGGCGAACCACTGGTTCTACCTGCTCTCCGAGGGCAGCGGCGCCAAGACCGTCAACGGCGTCAACTACGACTCGCCGACCTCCGACGGTCTGCCGGTGACCGGCATCGGCCGCGACAAGGCCGCGCTGATCTGGTACAAGGCGCTCACCACCAAGTTCAGCTCCCGTACCGACTACGCGGGCGCCAGGACCGGCACCCTCGCGGTCGCGACGGAGCTGTACGGCGCGGCCAGCGCCGAGGTCAAGGCCGTCACCGACGCCTGGGCCGGCATCAACGTCGGCGCCCGCCCCGGCGGCGGCGACCCCGACCCGGACCCGGGCACGGTCTTCGAGAACACGGCGGACGTCAGCATCCCGGACGCGGGCGCCGCGGTGACCTCCTCGGTCAACGTCACCGGCCGTACCGGCAACGCCCCGTCCACCCTTCAGGTCGGCGTCGACATCGTGCACACGTGGCGCGGTGACCTGGTCATCGACCTGCTCGCCCCGGACGGCACCGCGTACCGCCTGAAGAACTCGAGCGGTTCGGACTCGGCGGACAACGTCAAGGCGACCTACACGGTCAACGCCTCCAGTGAGGTCGCCAACGGCACCTGGAAGCTGCGGGTGCAGGACGTGGCCCGCTACGACACCGGGTACATCAACAGCTTCAAGCTCACCTTCTGAGGCTGACCGCACATCCCTGATCCGGGGCGCTGCCCGGGACGCCGCGACGGCTCCCGGGC
>NZ_JBSGZJ010000507.1:0-4999 GCF_053610925.1 Streptomyces sp. NPDC054847
GTTGAGGGTCGTCCACCGCTTCTCCTGCCGGCCCGCTGCCTCGGTTGGAGCCGGCCGCGTGGCCGTGCCGATCCGCCTGCCGCATCCCCTCGCGGAGCACGAACCCCTGGTCCCGCCAAGGCTGTTCACCCTCCAAGCTCGGCCTGACCGGCTACGGGAGGAGGCGGCGACATGGTGCCCGAGTGCCCAGCTCGGAGCCGGGACTCCGCCCTGGTCGACGGTTGGCTGAGCTTTCCACGTGTACGCCGGCGCCGATCACCCCATCATCCAGCAGGCGGCGAGAAGGCCGGCGAGGATGCCTGCCGGGTCGTGCAGCAAGCGAGCGCCATCGGTTACGACGCGACGGGTTCCCGGGTCGACGGGATCAGCCCTTGCCCAGGCCGGAGAGCCGATGCCCATCTCGACTTCCAGGCCGGAGGCCGTGGAACAGCGTCGTTCCGTGATCGCTCCCCACGACTGAGTTCGGATCGGTTCTCCCAGCCCGAGCTCCATGGCCCACGCATCGTCGAGGAGATATCGGGGCTCGTCCGTCGTGAGCAGGACGAGGTCGATGTCGGAGTCGGGTCGCGCAGCGTTGCGAGCGCATGATCCGACCAGAAGCAGACCGACGACGTCTTCGCGACCCCTCGCCCAGCGGGTGACGCGACCGACGACCTCGTCGATCTCGGCGCTCCGCTCCGGCGACAGTGCGGCTCGAAAGCTTCTCTCCTGATCGTCACGAACCACCGCGATGCCCCTTGCCATGGTCGGTGCCTGACTCCCCACCATGCCAGGACGCTTGAGGACCTGGGGAATGCGGCGTGCCGGCACGCCGCCGGGTGTCGCGGCCGCGGTGACGTTCCTGGCCCGCGCCTCGCCGTCTTCATCACCGGTGTGATCCTGCCCCTCGACGGTGGCCGCGAGGCATCAGCCGGCTATCCGGCCTGCGAAGTCATCGCGGGATGCTCCGGCGCCATCGGATCTCGCCTTCGTGCCATTCATCGGTACGCGTGAGCCCGGCGGCGGTGGCGACGGCGGCGGATGCCCGATGTCGGGGGTGGATGTGGGCGATGACGGTGTGCACCGGCTGCCGGCTGAGCCAGGCGACGAGTGCTCGGGCTGCTTCGCCGGCGATGCCCCGCCCCTGCCACGGGGTTGGGAACTGCTGGCCTTTGACTGTGCATGCGTGTGCTCTGGCGCGTGTGAGTGAGCTGGGGTGTGGTCGGGGGATTGTGCTCTGTTGTGGCTGGGGAGGGAACGGGAGTCCGTGGGTCGAATGGGTGACCTCTGGCGGGTGTGCTCGTTGGGTAGGGGGAGCGGCTGTTCGGGACGTGTCGGGGGGTGCGAGGGTGGGTGGTCTGCGGGAGCTTGCGGCGCCGTTCGTCGCGCTGGGCCCGTCGGGGGTGGCTGTGCGTACCCGGCTCAAGCAGCTCACCGCCGGCGATGTGGAGGTGCTGCGCCAGGTGGGCGCCCATCTGGGCGCGCTCGCCGGTCGTGATCTGAAGGCGCGTTGCCGTGACGGCCTGGCCCACGACTCGCGGGCGTGGGCGGTGCGCAAGCGGGAGCTGACGCCGCAGTCGTCCGCCCGGTGGGCGGGCGCGATCACCAAAGCCACGCACGATCAATGGGCGCTGGCCCGCCGCTGCGCCCTCGCCCACATCCAGTCCCTGGAGGCGGGGGTGCGGACGTTGCGGCACCGGCTGTCACTGCCCGTCGGGGAGAAGGGGTCGAAGAAGGCTCCGGGTGGTTACCGCAGCCGGCGGGAGTGGCACGCCAAATCGCGGCGCCTGCACCTGCTGGAGGACCGGCTGGCGCGGGAGCGGGCCGCCTGGGAGGCCGAGACCGTGCACGTGGTGCGGGGCGGCAAGCGCCTGGCCCGCATCCGGCACCACCTGCCCGACGCCCAGCTCACCGAGGCGCGGTGGCGTGAACGCTGGGAGGCGGCACGCTGGTTCCTGCAGGCGGACGGAGAGTCCGGGAAGCGGTTCGGGAACGAAACCATCCGCATCAGTGCGGAGGGTGAGGTCAGCATCCGGCTCCCCGCCCCGCTCACCCATCTGGCCAATGCTCCGCACGGCCGGTACGTCCTGACCGGCCGGATCCGGTTCGCGCACCGTGGGCAGGAACGGGCCGACCGGACGGCGGCGAACCGGGCCGTCGCCTACCGCATCCACCACGACGTGGACCGTGGCCGCTGGTATGTGACCGCCTCCTGGCAGACCCCGGTATCGAAGACGGTTCCGCCGGCCGCGGCCCTGGCCGACGGCGTGATCGGGGTCGACATGAACGCCGACCACCTGGCCGCCTGGCGCCTGGACACCCACGGCAACCCGTGCGGTGAGCCACGCCGCTTCCCCTACGACCTCACCGGACCGGCCGGCCACCGGGACGCCCAGGTCCGTCACGCCCTGACCCGGCTGCTGCACTGGGCCACGTCCTGCGGCGTGAAGGCCATCGCCGTCGAGGACCTCGACTTCACCGCCGAGAAGACCCGCGAGAAGCACGGCCGCAGGAAACGGTTCCGGCAACTGGTCTCCGGCATGCCCACCGGCCGGCTCCGCGCCCGTCTGACCTCCATGGCCGACGCCACGGGCATCACCATCGTCGCCGTCGACCCCGCCTACACCTCCACGTGGGGTGCCCAGCACTGGCAGAAGCCACTCACCCACACCACCCGTAAGACCACCCGTCACGATGCGGCGAGCATCGCGATCGGACGACGCGCCCAGGGCTATCCGGTCCGGCGACGGACGCCACCGCCCCCACAGCACCAGAGAGATGCTGCGGGGCATCGGACCGTCCAGGCCGGCTCGGGCGCCCTTGGGCGTGAGGAACCCCGCCACCGCGTTCCCGGACCACGGACCCGATCCGTGCCACCGGACACGGAGCGAACGCGGGCGACCAGGACACCCAAAACCGTTCGGGATGTCCGCAGCGACCAGGAACGGGTCCAAGACCCACTCCTGCTCACTGAATAGGAACGGTTCCCACCACCCAGGCGATCTCGGCGATGGGACCATGGCCGGAAGGGCTGACCGTCGCCTGGACGGTGCCCGTCAGGCAGGCCTCGTCACGGAGCCGGATCACCCAGTTCAGCCAGCAAACCTCCGGATCGGGAGAGCCCGCGGTCATGCGCCGATAGCGCGAGCGCAGGGCCTGCGGGGTGTCCGGAGTGCCGCCGATGAAGGTGTGCAGGGCTGGATCGGACAGCACCGCGGCCATCTCCTCGGCGTGCTCGACGCGCAGCGGCAGCAGGTCCAGCCGCCCGGTGCCGATGGCCTGGGCCTCGAGGATGCTCACGCCACCACCGCCTCGGGGCGTTCGGCGAGGTGTCCGCGTTCGCAGCGGGCTTCGGCGCAAACCAGGACGTCGGTGATCATCAGCCGGCCGAACCGCCCAACCGCGTCGGAGTGCCACAGGCGGACATCGACAGTCGGCACCGATTCCCACGAGTCCTTGGCATGCATGAGGACATCGTGGCAGGTCACGGGGTGCAGCCGGTCGAGACCCAAGGACGCGCTACCGCCCGAACGGCCAGTAGGTGACGCAGCGGGCGAAGCGGCCCGGCTCGTCCGCGACCGCGGCCGCAGACAGGATCGGCCGACCCGAGTGGCTCTGTCCGGTCCCACAGCGCACCCGGGCCTCACCGGGTGGGCTCTTCAACCGGTCCGGGAGCCAAGATCGATTGTCAGTGGTGGATGAGACGGTAGGAGCATCAAGTCGGTCGGAATGAGGGGGAGCTGTCATGTCCGGAGCCCAGAACTACATCAACCACGTTGCTCTTGTGCTGGATGCCAGTTCGTCCATGTCGCACCTGCGCAGCAAGGTCGTCGAAGTCGCGGACCAGCAGATCGCCTATCTTGCCCGCCGGTCGAGGGAACTGGACCAGGAGACCCGCGTCACGGTGTACGTCTTCGCGGACAAGGTGGAGTGCGTCATCTACGACAAGGACGTGCTTCGGATGCCGTCGCTGAAGCAGCTGTACCGGGTCGGCGGTATGACGGCTCTGCTGGCGGCCGCACTGAAGTCCCAGCGGGAGCTGGCGCAGACAGCTCAACTGTACGGCGACCACAGCTTCCTGACGTTCGTGCTCACCGACGGCCAGGAGAACGCAAGTCATCGCTGCCCGGACGCCCCTGCCAGGGATCCCCGTGAACTGGTGAACGCCGTGGCCGGGATGATCGAGACGCAGGAGGACAACTGGACGCTGGCCGTCCTTGTGCCGGACCAGATGGGCAGGCGCGAGGCCATGCAGTGTGGTTTCCCGAAGGAAAACATAGCCATCTGGGACGCCACGAGCACGCAGGGTCTCGAGGAGGCCGGGCAGGTCATCCAGCAGGCCACCGAGAAGTTCATGGTGGGCCGCACCAAGGGCATCAGGGGATCGCGGGCGGTGTTCTCCACGGGTGCGGAGGCAGTCAACAAGGACACCATCAAGGCGGCCGGCCTCACCCCGGTGAAGCCGTCGGAGTACCAGCTGATCCCGGTGGCTCGTGACGCGGCGATCCGGGACTGGGTCGTCGAAAGCGGGCACACCTACCGAACCGGAGGCGCGTTCTACCAGCTGAGCAAGTCGGAGAAGATCCAGGCGCGGAAGCAGATCGCCGTGCTGGAGAAGAAGACCGACCGGGTCTACGCGGGGCCCGAGGCCCGAGCCCTGCTCGGCCTGCCGGACAGCGAAGTTCGCATCAAGCCGGACCACAACGACGACTTCACGATCTTCGTGCAGAGCACCAGCGTGAACCGGAAGCTCGTGCCGAACACGCGGCTCCTGCTCATGAACTGACACCTTGACGCCCCGCTGCGCCCCGGGCTTCGTCGTCCCGGCACCCCACCGACAGCAAGTTCGGCGGCTACGCAGGCGACGAAGGTCCCGAGCAAGGCCCAGCGGCGTTCCAGCGCGGCCTCGCGGCACCGGCGCGCCCGCACGGGCGGGCGCGCCGGTGCCGGCGTGCTCGCCGCCGCCACCCTCGTCCGGGGCGCACGCCACCTCCGGGTGCGGAGGATGGGATCCAACTGA
>NZ_JBSGZJ010000508.1:0-4947 GCF_053610925.1 Streptomyces sp. NPDC054847
TCACCCGAGCAGCTCGTGCCCATCTCGGGAAGGAGGCGCGCCGGGACGCCGGCGCCGACCAGACACCTTCGTGCTTCGGCGCCAGCAGGCGCAGCAACAGGGCTGCCGGGGCGGCCGGGTTGACGGCCGGGCCCTCGAGCAGCGCGGTCACGTCGGGGCCGTCTCGTCGTACCCGCGCTGCTCGTCGTACTCGTCGTACTCCTGGTCCTCGGGGAAGGGCAGGGGCTCGGTCACCCATCCCGCCGACAGGACCAGACGGGACGTGCGGTGGACGGTCAGGAAACCGAACGGGCGGTCGAGAACCGCCTCGACCTGGCGGACGGTGTACCGCGGCGGAGGCGGCATCCCGCCGGCCATGATGCTGATCGCGGTCACGGTCGCGGACTCGAAGCCCTTGGCGTCGAACACGGCAACCGCGCCCTGGCCGGCCGAGCCGACCGCCAGCGGATCAGGGCTGATGCCCGGGAAGTGGCCGTGGCTGCTGTCCGAGGCCGTGGACAGGCCGAACAGCGCAGGCGTCTGCAGCAGATCGTGGTCCGCCGTGACGCGGAACCCGACAGTGAGGACTTCGAGGACGGGCTCCGGGGTTCGGCTGCGTACGTTCGACACGCGCAGACCCGGGCCGGCCTCCCCGAGGGGAAGGCGGTCACCGGGCACCGGGGCCGGACCGGCGCCCGCGAGAGTGCCGATCCCGTGACGCAGTACCTGGGAGGGCGTCATGTCAGTGGCGCCCAGCAGGAGGTGGACGTCGACACCGGTTCCGCCGAGGATCTTGAGCACCGTCACAGGGCCGTCCGGGGTCTCCGTCACGGCCACCCGGTCCAACAGCGAGGTGGCGCGGTGCAGCCCCAGCAGCAAACGCCCCTGCCACGGGCCGTGGTCCGGGACCACCTCCGTCTCGAAGAACGGCTGCAGCCATCGTGTCCGCACCGACTGCGCCGCGGCCAGCACGAGCCGGGTGGATTTGTCGATGTCCACCGGCATCCTGCGGATCAGGCCTTCGGTGCGATCGTCGGCCCATCCGTCGAGCATCATGCGGTCGGCTGCCTGGTCTCCGGTGATGGTGCCGGTCGTTCCGGCGGGCAGCCGTGCCGCCCAGTCGGCATGCATCGGCAGATCCGCTCGGGTCCAGAGACCGAACGCGGCCCGCGTGCCGCGGATCGCGCCCAGCGCCTCGAGGAATCCGCGCGCGGCTCCGGCCGCCTCTGCGGCGGGCAGGCCGGTCGCGTCCCCGAGTTCGTCCCGCGCCGGTCCACAGGCGGCGTCCTGGAGACAGGCGAGCAGCGGCCACAGGCTCGTGGCGGAGACGACGGTCCCGCCCGGTCCCCGCAGGCTGCCGACCCACCGCTCGGTGAGCCGGTTCACGGCACGTACGGACGTCGCTGTCGGCTGCACTCGATCCCCCAGGTTTCACAAGGCACCGTGACCGTCGGTCCTGAACACGCAACGCGCCGGCGTCGCGGCAGTGGCCCGCCACGCCGCCTCGGGTACCTGTATCCGCCTCCGGCGCGGTCACCGCGGGGCGGATCGTCCAGGTCACGCTGGAACAGTGGAACGGGTGGACCACGGAACAGGACGATCACTCGCATCCTCGCCGGTGGCGGAACCGACGTCCAGGGGTTATCGCGCGGGGCCGGCCGCTGATCGAGAACTGAGGCCCCTTCGCTTTCCCACTTATTGATGCGCACGGGAGCGATGAGTTCCGGCAGGGCCGCCGGTCTGTTTCAGTGACGGAACAGACATGAGGAGATACGACGATGGTCGAGATCGAGACCCGCACGCTGGAGACCCCCGGTGCCACGATCTGGTACGACGTGAGGGGAGGCCGGGCCGATGCCGGGGCCGACGCACCCGTCCTGTTCCTGGTCGGTTCACCGATGGACGCGAGCGGTTTCGTCACGCTGGCGTCGCACTTCACCGACCGGACGGTCGTCACCTACGACCCGCGCGGGGCGGGCCGCAGCGTGCGTAAGGACGGCGCGGCGGAGATCGTGCCCGAGGAGCACGCCGACGATCTGCGGCGGGTGATCGAGGCGCTCGGAGCCGGGCCGGTGGACATGTTCGCGAGCAGCGGCGGTGCCGTGAACGCGCTCGCCCTGGTGTCGCGGCACCCGGAACTGGTACGCACACTCGTCGCGCACGAGCCGCCGGCGGCGCCGGTCCTGCCGGACAGCGAGGCGGCGCTGGCGGTCTGCGCGGACATCCATGCGACGTACATGCGGGACGGACTGGGGCCCGCGATGGCCAAGTTCATCGCGATGGCCGGCCGCAAGGGGCCCTTCCCGGCCGACTGGGCCGACGAGCCGGCCCCCGACCCCGCGGCCTTCGGACTGCCGACGGAGGACGACGGCTCGCGCGACGACCCGCTGCTGGGCCAGAACATGCGCGGCTGCACCGGCTACCGGCCCGACTTCGAAGCGCTGCGCGCCGCCTCCACGCGCATCGTCGTCGCGGCGGGCAAGGAGTCCGAGGGCGAGTTCTGCGCCCGCGCCGCGGCGAAGGTCGCCGCCGGACTGGGCACCGAGCCGGCGATCTTCCCCAGCGACCACGGTGGCTTCATGGGCGGCGAGTACGGCCAGCACGGGGCGCCGGTCGAGTTCGCGCAGACTCTCCGCGAGGTGCTGCACGCGGAGGGCTGAGGGGCCGGGGGACGGCGGGTGAGGGGCGGGTGGCGGGGCGCAACGCGTTCGCAGGCGACGATCCGCCGCCTGCCCGCCTGCCCGCCTGCCCGCCTCCGCCTGCCCGCCTGCCTCGCCCGCCTACCTGCCCGCCTGACCGCCCGTACCCGCGGGTCCGCACTGACGGCGGCACAGCCCGCACCCGCGGCGGAGTGCCCCTGCGCCGTCCTGCACCGTGGTCCCGCGCGGTCAACCGGTCGACGACGAAATTGAGATCGCGCGCTCACCCTATGGCCGCCCGGGCCCGGCCCTCGTCCGTTTCGACCTGCCCGCAGGCAAGGCGGGGTGGCACACGTCCGCCGGGACGCGCGGTCCCGCCGGACTCTGGGTGGCGCCTGACGCAGCACCCCGCAGGTTTGAAGCGATCGCTTACGACCCACAGCATCCGACCCAGGTCTCATCGACCCGGCAACGGCGCGTTCATGTCCATGAAAAATAATCAAGTACATGTCTATTGACGCTCGCACGGTAGACGCTTAGGTTCCGTGGAAAGCGCTTACCCCGTGGACATCGCACTACCGAACTCGTAGAGCAGTTCATGGAGTTGAACTACCGAGCCGCCCCATTATTGCGCTCGGACCGATCGGACGTCAGCCCCGCGCAGTTGCTCGACCCCCCTCTTCATCGACCCCGTGTCGCACGAGCCGACCAACCTGGAGACGAACGATGCAATTACGCCCCGCCCTCCCGTGCGCCGGCCTGCTCGCCGGCGCGCTCGTCGCGCTGTCCGGCAACCCGGCGCAGGCCGCGTCGATCCGCTACGAGGCCGAGAACACCTCCGCGATCTGTACCGGCACCGTCGACTCCGACTGGTCCGGCTACTCCGGCAGCGGATTCTGCAACGGCACCAACGCGTCCGGCGCCTACGTACAGTTCACCGTGAACGCCCCCTCCGCCGGCACGGCGACACTGGGCGTGCGCTTCGCCAACGGCAGCGGTACCGCACGACCCGCCACCGTCACGGTGAACGGCTCGACGGCCACATCGGCGTCGTTCGAGGGCACCGGCGCCTGGGACACGTGGGCGACGAAGACGCTCACGGTGCCGGTACAGGCGGGCAGCAACACCCTCCGGCTCAGCCCGACCACCTCCGCCGGCCTGCCCAACATCGACTACCTCGACGTCGAGACGAGCGGCGACACCACCACCCCGCCGCCGTCGGGCTCCGCGCTGTACGTGGCGCCGAACGGCACCGACAGCGCGTCCGGAACACAGGCGGACCCGACGACGCTCACCTCCGCGATCAGCCGCATCACTCCCGGCGGGACGATCTACCTGCGCGGGGGGACCTACCGCCACTCGCAGACGGTCACCATCCCCCAAGGCAACAACGGCAGCGCGGGCGACCGCACGGAACTGTCCGCCTACCCGGGCGAGACCCCCGTACTGAACTTCTCGGCCCAGAGCGAGGACCCGGCGAACCGCGGGCTCGCCGTGAACGGGTCGTACTGGCACGTCAAGGGCATCGTCGTAGAGCGTGCCGGTGACAACGGGATCTTCGTCGGCGGCAGCAACAACATCTTCGAGCGCACGGTGACACGCTTCAACCGCGACACCGGGCTGCAGCTCTCGCGCATGCTCTCCAGCACTCCCCGCGACCAGTGGCCGTCCAACAACCTCGTCCTGAGCGCGGAGTCGCACGACAACGCCGACTCCGACGGCGAGGACGCCGACGGCTTCGCCGCGAAGCTCACCTCCGGCCCCGGGAACGTCTTCCGCTACGCCGTGGCCCACAACAACATCGACGACGGCTGGGACCTCTACACCAAGTCGGACACCGGGCCCATCGGCGCCGTGACCATCGAGGACTCCCTCGCCTACGAGAACGGCACCCTCTCCGACGGCACCCAGAACTCGAGCGGGGACCGCAACGGCTACAAGCTCGGCGGCGAGGACATCGAGGTCGACCACGTCATCCGGCGCAGCATCGCCTACGACAACGGCAAGCACGGGTTCACCTACAACAGGAACCCGGGCACGATGACGGTCTCGGACAACATCAGCATCGACAACGCCGAGCGCAACTTCTCCTTCGACGCGGGCACTTCGGTGTTCCGGAACAACGTCTCGTGCCGCAGCGGCGACGGCTCGAACGACAAGACCGTGGGCAACGCCGACAGCACGAACCAGTTCTGGACCGGCTCCAACGGCTCCCGCTGCTCCTCCTACGCGGGATCCTTGCACTGGTCGTACGGGTCCGACGGCCGCCTCGTGGTCACGTTCGGGGGCAGGGCGGTCACGCCGTAACCTGCCGCGCACGGAACCTGCC
>NZ_JBSGZJ010000509.1:0-4946 GCF_053610925.1 Streptomyces sp. NPDC054847
CCCCGCACGGGGTGGCCGCCCTTCTTCGTTTTCCCGCGTGATGCTCGTGGGCCGGCGCCGGCGTGGGGGAGCGCCGTGCACGACAGCCCGGGAGGCCGGTGCGGAGCCGCTCGCACGACGGCAGGGCGGCCGGAGAGGCCCAGGGCGGAACGACTTCCGCCCCGTGCCGGCGGAGCGTCCACCGGGTCGTCGACGGTCCGCACGGGCAGCGTCGGTCCAGGCCGGACACTGCCGCCAAGATGGCCGAAAACCATCGCAAAACGGCCCGGCCCCTGCGGGCGGATCCGGCCCCCGGGCATTTGTTTTGACCGGAGTGGATGCGGTAGGTACGCTCAGACCTTGTGCCTGGGGTGTGCCTGGGCTCGTGTGCGTGTCTTCAACCGCATGGCGAGTCAGATATCGGCCACCGCAATCTGCGCTCTTTCCGCTTGGCGGCGGAGGTCTGCAGCATTCGACACACCCGACCGCGTGGGTCGGCGACGTTCCAGGTTAGCTTCACTGACGGCACACAGAAACCGGAGAAGTAGTGCCTACGATCCAGCAGCTGGTCCGTAAGGGCCGGCAGGACAAGGTCGAGAAGAACAAGACGCCCGCACTCGAGGGTTCCCCTCAGCGCCGCGGCGTCTGCACGCGTGTGTTCACGACCACCCCGAAGAAGCCGAACTCGGCCCTGCGTAAGGTCGCGCGTGTGCGTCTGACCTCCGGCATCGAGGTCACGGCCTACATCCCGGGTGAGGGACACAACCTGCAGGAGCACTCCATCGTGCTCGTGCGTGGTGGCCGTGTGAAGGACCTGCCGGGTGTTCGTTACAAGATCATCCGCGGTTCGCTCGACACCCAGGGTGTCAAGAACCGCAAGCAGGCCCGCAGCCGCTACGGCGCCAAGAAGGAGAAGTAAGAATGCCTCGTAAGGGCCCCGCCCCGAAGCGCCCGGTCATCATCGACCCGGTTTACGGTTCTCCTCTGGTGACCTCGCTCATCAACAAGATTCTGCTCAACGGCAAGCGTTCCACCGCTGAGCGCATCGTCTACGGCGCCATGGAAGGCCTCCGCGAGAAGACCGGCAACGACCCGGTCATCACGCTGAAGCGCGCCCTCGAGAACGTCAAGCCGGCGCTCGAGGTCAAGTCCCGCCGTGTCGGTGGCGCCACCTACCAGGTCCCGGTCGAGGTCAAGCCCGGCCGCGCCTCCACGCTGGCGCTGCGCTGGCTGGTCGGTTACTCCCGCGCCCGTCGCGAGAAAACCATGACCGAGCGCCTCATGAACGAACTGCTCGACGCCTCCAACGGCCTCGGCGCTTCGGTCAAGAAGCGTGAGGACACGCACAAGATGGCCGAGTCCAACAAGGCCTTCGCGCACTACCGCTGGTAGTCGCTACCCACATCGAGACCGAGAGAAGATTGAGCCTTATGGCCACCACTTCGCTTGACCTGGCCAAGGTCCGCAACATTGGGATCATGGCCCACATCGACGCGGGCAAGACGACGACCACCGAGCGCATCCTGTTCTACACCGGTGTGAGCTACAAGATCGGTGAGGTCCACGACGGCGCTGCCACGATGGACTGGATGGAGCAGGAGCAGGAGCGCGGCATCACGATCACGTCCGCCGCGACGACCTGTCACTGGCCGCTCGAGGACGTCGATCACACCATCAACATCATCGACACCCCGGGTCACGTCGACTTCACCGTCGAGGTGGAGCGTTCGCTTCGTGTCCTCGACGGTGCCGTCACGGTGTTCGACGGTGTCGCCGGTGTCGAGCCCCAGTCCGAGACTGTCTGGCGCCAGGCGGACCGCTACGGCGTTCCGCGTATCTGCTTCGTCAACAAGCTCGACCGCACCGGTGCCGAGTTCCACCGCTGTGTCGACATGATCAGCGACCGCCTGGGCGCGACGCCGATCGTCATGCAGCTGCCGATCGGTGCCGAGGCCGACTTCAAGGGCGTCGTCGACCTGGTTCGTATGAAGGCCCTCGTGTGGTCCGCCGAGGCCACCAAGGGCGAGATGTACGACGTCGTCGACATCCCGGCCACCCACACCGAGGCTGCCGACGAGTGGCGCGGCAAGCTCCTCGAGACGGTCGCCGAGAACGACGAAGAGATCATGGAGCTGTACCTCGAGGGCCAGGAGCCTTCCGAGGAGCAGCTGTACGCCGCGATCCGTCGTATCACCATCGCGTCCGGCGTCTCCAAGGACACCACGGTCACCCCGGTGTTCTGCGGTACCGCCTTCAAGAACAAGGGCGTTCAGCCCCTGCTCGACGCGGTCGTGCGCTACCTCCCCTCCCCCCTGGACGTCGAGGCCATCGAGGGCCACGACGTGAAGGACCCGGAGACGGTCGTCAAGCGCAAGCCGTCCGACGACGAGCCGCTGTCGGCCCTCGCGTTCAAGATCGCGAGCGACCCGCACCTCGGCAAGCTCACCTTCGTCCGGATCTACTCCGGTCGCCTGGACTCCGGCACCGCGGTGCTGAACTCCGTCAAGGGCAAGAAGGAGCGCATCGGCAAGATCTACCGCATGCACGCGAACAAGCGTGAGGAGATCGAGTCGGTGGGCGCCGGCGACATCGTCGCCGTCATGGGCCTGAAGCAGACCACCACCGGTGAGACGCTGTGCGACGACAAGAACCCGGTGATCCTGGAGTCCATGGACTTCCCGGCGCCGGTCATCCAGGTCGCGATCGAGCCCAAGTCCAAGGGTGACCAGGAGAAGCTGGGTGTCGCCATCCAGCGTCTCGCGGAGGAGGACCCCTCCTTCCAGGTTCACTCGGACGAGGAGACCGGCCAGACCATCATCGGTGGTATGGGCGAGCTGCACCTCGAGGTGCTGGTCGACCGTATGCGCCGTGAGTTCAAGGTCGAGGCGAATGTCGGTAAGCCGCAGGTGGCATACCGTGAGACGATCCGTAAGGGCGTCGAGCGCCACGACTACACGCACAAGAAGCAGACCGGTGGTACCGGTCAGTTCGCCAAGGTGCAGATCGCGATCGAGCCGATCGAGGGCGGCGACGCCTCGTACGAGTTCGTGAACAAGGTCACCGGTGGCCGCATCCCCAAGGAATACATCCCCTCGGTGGACGCGGGTGCGCAGGAGGCCATGCAGTTCGGCATCCTGGCCGGCTACGAGATGACGGGCGTTCGCGTCATTCTTCTCGACGGTGGCTACCACGAGGTCGACTCCTCCGAGCTCGCGTTCAAGATCGCCGGTTCGCAGGCCTTCAAGGAGGCCGCGCGTAAGGCCAGCCCCGTGCTGCTCGAGCCGATGATGGCCGTAGAGGTCACCACGCCCGAGGATTACATGGGCGAGGTCATCGGCGACATCAACTCCCGCCGTGGTCAGATTCAGGCCATGGAGGAGCGGATGGGCGCCCGGATCGTCAAGGGTCTGGTGCCGCTTTCGGAGATGTTCGGCTACGTCGGAGACCTCCGCAGCAAGACTTCGGGTCGCGCAAGCTACTCGATGCAGTTCGACTCCTACGCCGAGGTTCCCCGGAACGTCGCCGAGGAGATCATCGCGAAGGCCAAGGGCGAGTAACTCTCCCGAGTTCACGCTTTAGGCTTGTCACCGGAGCCTCCCGGGGCATTCCAGCCGCACCACGGCGGGAATGCCCCAGGGCCCCGGCATTCCAGCAAAGATCACCTGGCGCCGATGAGTAAGGCGTACAGAACCACTCCACAGGAGGACCCCAGTGGCGAAGGCGAAGTTCGAGCGGACTAAGCCGCACGTCAACATCGGCACCATCGGTCACATCGACCACGGTAAGACGACCCTCACGGCCGCCATTACCAAGGTGCTGCACGACGCGTACCCGGACCTGAACGAGGCCTCGGCCTTCGACCAGATCGACAAGGCTCCTGAGGAGCGCCAGCGCGGTATCACCATCTCCATCGCGCACGTCGAGTACCAGACCGAGTCGCGTCACTACGCGCACGTCGACTGCCCCGGTCACGCGGACTACATCAAGAACATGATCACGGGTGCGGCGCAGATGGACGGCGCCATCCTCGTGGTCGCCGCGACCGACGGCCCGATGCCGCAGACCAAGGAGCACGTGCTCCTGGCCCGCCAGGTCGGCGTTCCGTACATCGTCGTCGCCCTGAACAAGGCCGACATGGTGGACGACGAGGAGATCCTGGAGCTCGTCGAGCTCGAGGTGCGTGAGCTCCTCTCCGAGTACGAGTTCCCGGGCGACGACGTTCCCGTCGTCAAGGTCTCGGCGCTCAAGGCTCTCGAGGGCGACAAGGAGTGGGGCCAGTCGGTCCTGAACCTGATGGCCGCCGTCGACGAGGCGATCCCGCAGCCCGAGCGTGACGTCGACAAGCCGTTCCTGATGCCGATCGAGGACGTCTTCACGATCACCGGTCGTGGCACCGTCGTCACCGGTCGTATCGAGCGTGGTGTCCTCAAGGTCAACGAGACCGTCGACATCGTCGGTATCAAGACCGAGAAGACCACCACCACGGTCACCGGCATCGAGATGTTCCGCAAGCTGCTCGACGAGGGCCAGGCGGGCGAGAACGTCGGTCTGCTCCTCCGTGGCATCAAGCGCGAGGACGTCGAGCGCGGCCAGGTCATCATCAAGCCGGGTTCGGTCACGCCGCACACCAGCTTCGAGGCCCAGGCCTACATCCTGTCGAAGGACGAGGGTGGCCGTCACACCCCCTTCTTCAACAACTACCGCCCGCAGTTCTACTTCCGTACCACGGACGTGACCGGCGTCGTGACCCTCCCCGAGGGCACCGAGATGGTCATGCCGGGCGACAACACCACCATGACCGTCGAGCTGATCCAGCCCGTCGCCATGGAGGAGGGCCTCAAGTTCGCCATCCGTGAGGGTGGCCGGACCGTGGGCGCCGGCCAGGTCACCAAGATCAACAAGTAATTGTTGCTCTGACCTGGTAGCTCGCTGAGCTGCAAGAAGGGCCCCGCACCTCTCGGTGCGGG
>NZ_JBSGZJ010000510.1:0-4942 GCF_053610925.1 Streptomyces sp. NPDC054847
CCGCGCGGCGGTGACGCCAGGAACCTCTCCAGCCGTCTGAGCCCCCGGTGCGTGGCCGAGCGCACGGCTCCCGGGCGTTTGCCCAGTACACGCGCGGCGGCCGGCCCGTCGAGTCCGATGACGGTCTGGAGGAGCACCGCCTCCGCCTGCTGCCGGGGCAGTTGGGCGATGAGGGCAAGGGCCTGCTGGGTCGAGACGGTCTCGAAGGCCTCTGCCGCCGTGTCCCTCGGGGAGGGCAGTGCGGTGAGCTCGCTCTCGAGGACCGTACCGCGCGGGCGGCTCCGGATCCGGCGCAGGTGGTCCATGGCCCGGTGGCGGGCGATGGTCGCCGTCCAGGCTCTGAAGCCGGCGCCGTCGCCGCGGAAGCGCCCGAGGTCACGGGCTATTTCAAGCCAGGCGTCGGACGCGACGTCCTCCGCGTCGTCGCCCACGAGGCCGCGCAGATATCCGAGCAGCGGGGGATGGACGAGTCGATAGGCCGCGGAGAAGGCGGCCTCGTCACCCCGTTGTGCCTGTGCCACCGCGTCGCCGAGCTCCTTGTCGTGCGTCTCCGCACGCCGGCTGCCCCGCCCCTTGCCCACTCGGTCCTCTTCGTTCCCTCCGGCACGGCGCACCCGTGCCCATGTCCCCCGTAGTGTCAGCGTCGCGGCCCACGGAAACGTCACAGCTCTCCGGCCGCGCGGCCGGAGACACGCGGAGAGCTACAGGCCGACCACGGTGACCTCGGTGGCCTTGACGCCCGTCCAGACCGACTCCCCTTCCGCGAGGCCCAGTTCGGCCGCCGCCTGCGGGGTGATCTCGGCGACCAGGTCCGGCGCGTGCGGCGAGGTGACGAGGACGCGCAGCCGGCTGCCCACGGTGGTGATCTCGCGTACGGTGCCGGGCCAGACGTTGCGCGGGCTGCCGCCGGGGCGTTCGCGGTGCACGGACACCGCCTCCGGGGCGATGATCGCGAGGACGTCCGCGCCCGGGGTGAGCGGGTCGGCCACCACGAGCCGTCCGCCGCCGCCGAGTTCGATGCCGCCGGCCACGGCCGTGCCGGGCCAGGCGTTGCGGCCGAGCATCCGCGCGACCCACGGCGAGCGCGGATGGCGGGTGACCTCGGCGGGCGGCGCGTCCTGGACGGCACGGCCGTCGTCGAGGACGAGCACCCGGTCGGCCAGCGACACGGCCTCCACCGGGTCGTGGGTGACGATCAGGCAGACACCGCCGAAGCCGTCCAGATGGCGGCGCAGGGTGTGGCGTACATGGGCCCGGGTCGTCTGGTCGAGGGCGGCCAGCGGCTCGTCCAGCAGCAGCAGCCGCGGCCGGGCGGCCAGGGCGCGGGCGAGGGCCACGCGCTGGGCCTGGCCGCCGGAGAGCTGGGCGGGTCTGCGGGCGGCGAGATGACCGACGCCGAGCCGTTCGAGCCACTCCTGTGCGCTGCGGCGCGCCTCCGTACGGGAGACGCCCCGCGAGCGCAGTCCGTACGCGGTGTTGCCGAGGGCGCTCAGGTGCGGGAACAGCGCGCCGTCCTGGGGCACCCAGGCCACACCGCGGCGGTGGGGCGGCAGGGCGGACACGTCGGTGTCGCCGAGCCGCAGGGCGGCGTGGGCGCGCGGGGACAGTCCGAGGAGGGCCCGCAACAGGGTCGTCTTGCCGGCGCCGTTGGGGCCGACGACGGCGATGGTGGTGCCGGGCGCGGCGTCGAGGGTGAGTTCGTCGAAGCCGCTGACCTCCGCGTGCAGCGGCCAGCGTCCGTCCGCCAACGGCGGTCCGGCCACCGGGGCCGCCGGGGCTCCGGGTGAGACCGGGCCGGGTTCCTCGGGCTCGGCGGCGGGTACGCGGCGGGCGGCGGCGGGCGGGGCCCCGCCCGTCCACCGGCCGCGCAGGGCGATCAGCACGGCCATGGCGATGACGAGCAGCAGGAGCGACAGCGACGTCGCCGCGTCCGGTTCTTCCTGCAGCAGCAGATACACCTGCAAGGGCAGCGTCTGCGTGGTGCCCGGCAGATTGCCGGCGAAGGTGATCGTCGCACCGAACTCGCCGAGCGCACGGGCCCAGGTCAGTGCCGCTCCGGCGACCAGCCCGGGGGCGACCATCGGCAGGGTGACGGTGAGGAAGACCCGGAGCGGGGAGGCGCCGAGCGAGGCGGCCGTCTCCTCGTAGCCCGGACGCAGACCGCCCAGGGCGCCCTCGAGGCTGATGACGAGGAACGGCATGGCCACGAAGGTCGCGGCGACGACGGCGCCGGAGGTGTGGAACGGCAGGGTGATGCCGAACGTGTCCTCCAGCCACGGCCCCAGGAGTCCGCGCCGGCCGAAGGCGAGCAGCAGCGCCACTCCCCCGACGGTGGGCGGCAGCACCATGGGCAGCAGGACGAGCGAGCGGACGAGCGTCTTGCCCGGGAAGTCGGTCCGTGCCAGCACCCAGGCGAGCGGAACGCCGAGCAGCAGGGACAGTCCGAGCGCCCAGAAGGAGACGACGAGCGACAGCCGCAGCGCCTCGGTGACGCCGGGGCTGGTCAGATGGCCGCCGATGTCGCTCCACGCCGTCCGGCCGAGGATGCCGGCCAAGGGCAGCAGCAGGAACGCGACGGCGAACAGCGCGGGCACCGCCAGGACCACGGGCGTACGCGCTCCGACGCCCCCGCCGGGCCGGTCCCGCCCGCCCCTGCCCGGGAGGCGGGACGGGGGCGTGTCGCGTAGGCGCTTCATGGTGCGTCCTGGTGATCGAGCGGAGAGGGACGGGCGGCCACGGCCGCGGGGAGCGGTTACGGCTGCTGGAAGCCCGCGTCCCGGAGGATCTTCTGCGCCTCCGGGCCGGTCAGCCACGTCACGAAAGCCTCTGCCGCGTCGGCGTTCTTCGACGACTTCAGGGTCGCGGCCGGGTAGGAGGCGACGGCGTTGTGGCCGTCGGGGATGTCGACGGCGTCGACCTTCTCGGCGGCGACGGCGGCGTCCGTGCGGTACACGATGCCCGCGTCGGCCTCGCCCATCTCCACCTTGCTGAGGACGGCCCGGACGTTCGGCTCCTCGGACACCGGCCGCACGTCGACGTTGCGGCCCTGGAGGATCTGCCTGCTGTAGCGGCCGACGGGGACCTCCGGCGCGGCGAGCACGACCTTGAGCCCGGTCCCGGCGAGGTCCTCGAGCGCACCGATCTTGTGCGGGTTCCCCTTGCCGGTGACGATGACCAGCCGGTTCTTGGCGATGACCACCGGGGAGCCGGTGTCGGCGGCGAGGCCGTCCATGGTCCTGCCGTCGGCGGTGACCAGGGCGTCGGCGGGAGCGCCCTGCCTGACCTGCGCGGCGAGTTCCTGCGAGCCGGCGAAGGAGAAGGCGATCTCCGTGCCGGGGTGCGACTTCTCGTAGGCGTCGCCCGCCGTTTCGAAGACGTCGGTGAGCGAGGACGCGGCGAGCACGGTCAGGCGGGCGTCGGACGGTTCGCCGGAGACGCTCTTCCCGCTCCCGGCGTCGCCGGTGCCGCAGGCGGCGAGCGGGGCGAGCAGGGCGGCCGTCATGATCGCGGCCGCGGCGCGGCGGCGTCCGGCAGCGGGAGTGCGGCGGCGTCCGCCGAGGCTGGGGAACACGGGACGGGACTCCTCTGTGCTGTGCGCCGTATCGCGCGGATCCGATGGTGTGCCGTGTCGCGCGGATCTGTGCTGTGGTGCGCCGTTCCGCGTGGACAGGTCCGACCGCGGGCCGGCGCCCGGGTCAGGCGCGGTCGATGTGCACGTTCGTGGACTTCACCCGGGCGGTGGCCTGCATGCCGACCTCCAGTCCCAGTTCCTCGACGGCTTCGCGGGTCAGCAGGGACACGAGCCGGTGCGGCCCGGCCTGGATCTCCACCTGCGCGGCGACGTCGCCGAGCTTGACGGCGGTGACGATGCCGGGGAACGCGTTGCGCGCCGAGGTGTAGGAGGTCTCCTCGTCGCCGACGCCGCCCTGGGCGACCTCGACGGAGAACGCGGCCAGGTCCCGGCCGTCGATGAGGCGCCGGCCGCTGTCGTCGCGATGGGTCGCGACCCGTCCGGCGTCGGCCCAGCGCCGCGCCGTGTCGGCGCTGACGCCGAGCAGCCGCGCGGCCTGACCGATGGTGTAGGACTGCATATGCGCCACAATAGGCGCCCCGGGATCGCAGGTACAGCCTTTTCGGCCGAACCCACATGGCAGATGCGACCCCGTTGGTCGATGCCACGGCGTGGCTTTCCGCCGTACGCGGCCCGCCGGACGCCTATGCCACCGACCCGATCCGCCCGGTGGGCGCGTCGGGGCCGTCGTGGTGGATGGGGGTGTGCGCGCCGGTCAGGGAGACACCGGTGCCGCCGCGGCGGTTGGCCACGATCTCCGCGCCGATGGACAGCGCGGTCTCCTCCGGCGTACTGGCGCCGAGGTCGAGGCCGATCGGTGAGCGCAGCCGGGCGAGTTCGAGGTCCGAGACGCCGACCTCGCGCAGCCGCCTGTTGCGGTCCTCGTGGGTGCGGCGGGAGCCCATCGCGCCCACGTAGGCGACCGGCAGCCTCAGGGCGAGCTCGAGCAGCGGTACGTCGAACTTGGCGTCGTGGGTCAGTACGCACAGCACCGTACGGCCGTCGACCTCCGTCGACTCCAGGTAGCGGTGCGGCCACTCGACGACCACCTCGTCGGCCTCCTTGAAGCGGCTCGGCGTCGCGAAGACGGGCCGCGCGTCGCAGACGGTGACGTGGTAGCCGAGGAACTTGCCGACGCGCACCAGGGCGGCGGCGAAGTCGATGGCTCCGAAGACGATCATCCTCGGTGCGGGGACGCTCGACTCGACGAGCAGTGTCAACGGCCGGCCGCACCGGGAGCCGTCCTCACCGATGACGACGGTTCCGGTGCGTCCGGCGTCCAGCATCGCCCGGGCCTCGCGGGCCGCGGTGCGGTCCAGTTCGCGATGGCCGCCGAGGGCGCCGTCGTACGTGCCGTCGGGCCGTACGAGC
>NZ_JBSGZJ010000511.1:0-4941 GCF_053610925.1 Streptomyces sp. NPDC054847
GCGCCCACCGGCCCGGGCCGCCCCGCGTCTACGCATCGACGGGCTTGCGGGCCAGCAGATGCGCCTGAGGCGTCTTCTCGTCCGGCTCCGCCTCCCGCACCATGGTCGCCCGCAGCTCGAAGCCCACCTCCCGCAACTGCTCCGTCACCAGATCCGGCCGCATCCGGCGGAAGGCGAGCGACACACTGTGACCGAAGGCCTCCGTGTAGCGCGAGACGTCCTCCCCGACCTGGAACGCCAGCGCCAGATGCCCGCCGGGCGCCAGCAGCCGGTAGAACTCGGCGAGCACGCCCGGCACCTCGGCGGGCGGTATGTGGATCAGCGAATACCAGGCGACGACGCCGCGCAGCGACCCGTCGGCGAAGCCGCCGAGGTCCGTCATCGAGCCTTCGTCGAACCGCAGTCCGGGAAACGTGCGCCGGGCGAGCGCGACCATGGAGGGCGACAGGTCGACGCCCCTGATGTCCGTCCCCAGCCGGTCGAGGTACGCCGTCACCCGCCCCGGTCCGGACCCGAACTCCACGACGGGGCCGCCCCCGTCCCTCGCCACGGTCCCGGCGAAGGCGGTCAGCATGGCCAGGGTGAGGGGCTTGCCCTCCGGCTCGCCCTTGAACGTCTCCGCGTAGTCGGCGGCGATCGCGTTGTACGAGTCGCGGGTGTCCCGCAGGAACGAAGGTTCTTCGTGTGGCGTCGTCATGCGGCATCGAACCACGGCTCGGCGGCGGCCCGGTGCGCGACCCGGCCGACGAGGCCGGATTGCGACGTGCGGCCGAACTCCGCGCGCAGCGCGCCGAGATCGGCGGGAATCGCGTGATCGGTATCCATGCCGGCCATGGATACCAGACACGTCCGACAACGACGGCCGCTCGGCGCTCGGCGGCGTACGTGACGAAGGCGCCCCGGCGGCGGTCCGGTCCGGGACCGTCCGCCGCCAAGGGGTCGTCAGCGCTGCGACAGCGGTGCCGGGGCCTCCTGGACGCACCAGCTGTTGCCGTCCGGGTCCTTGAAGAACATGAACGAGTTCCACTCCTCGCCCGTGCCCTCCTCCCAGCCCGTCGCGCCCACGTGCTGGATCGACGTCACCGGCACCCCGCGTGACATCAGCTCGGAGTGGGCCTTCGCGATGTCCGTGACGCACAACTGGAGGCCGTGGAGCGTGCCGGGGGTCATCGTGGGCTGGTCGGGATGCGGGGGCATGCCGCTCAGCAGGGCGATGGAGCAGCGCGACCCCGGCGGGGTCAGCTGGATGATCCGCATGCCGGGGGCGACCTCGGAATCGAGGTCGACCTTGAAGCCGCAGGCCTCTGCGTAGAAGGTCTTCGAGCGGTCCAGGTCCGAGACCGGGACGGGGACGACTTCCAGGGTCATTTCCACGGGTGGAATCCTTTCAACGGGCCACATCGGTGGTGAATCGCCAGCGGTCTGTCCGAACAAGGCGCCCTTCGCCGGGCCGAAGGCCCCGCGGGGCGCAACCCCGGAATACCAGTGCTTCGCCCGCTCCGTGCGCGAACACGCCGTCGCCGGTCGGAACGCCCGGTCCGGGCCGTACCTTTCCACATGGAGCGCCGCCGGCGCGCCCGATGCCGGGCTTCCGGTCACCCGGACCCCCTCGCGCCCGGACCGTGCCCGGTGTCGCCTGCTCGTCGGACCGGTGGCGCCGATGCCCGACCGCCGCCCCGGCGGACCGGCCGGGACGCGGGAACCGCGTGGTCCGCCGGGCCCCCGGCGCGCCCCTGCGGCTACGCTCGAGCGCACACGGCGGCACGGCAGGACGGAGACCGGGATGACGGTTCCGGGGCGCAGGAGCAGCACTTTCACCCGGCTGCTGAGGCACGGCTTCACCGACCCCTCTGCGGCCGCACGCCTCCTCGAGCTCCCCGACATGGCGTCGGTACGCAGCGACTCCATGCTCCTCGACGCCCTCGGCGCCACCGCCGATCCCGATCTGGCGCTGCGCTCCCTCGTCCGCCTCGCCGAAGCGCACGAACCGGACGAGCGGCGCCGGTTCCTCGACCACCTGATCACCGCGAAGCCGCTGCGTGACCGGCTGCTCGGCGTCCTCGGGGCGTCCGAGGCGCTCGGCGACCACCTGGCCCGCCACCCCCGCGACTGGCACGCCCTCGCCACCTACGAGTCCGCCGATCTGCATCCCGGAGTCGCCGACTTCGAACGCGGACTCGCCGACGCCACCGACCCCGTGTCCCTGCGCGTCTCCTACCGCCGCTGCCTGCTGGCCATAGCCGCCCGCGACGTGTGCGGCACCACCGACGTGGCGGAGGCCGCCGCCGAACTCGCCGACCTCGCCACCGCCACCCTGCGCGCCGCCCTCGGCATCGCCCGCGCCGCCGCGCCCGAGGACGCGGCGGCCTGCCGGCTCGCCGTCATCGCCATGGGCAAGTGCGGCGGCCACGAGCTCAACTACGTCTCCGACGTCGACGTCATCTTCGTCGCCGAGCCCACCAACGGCACGGAAGAGGCCAAGGCGCTCCAGGCCGCGACCCGGCTCGCCTCCCACCTCATGCGGATCTGCTCGGAGACCACCGTCGAAGGCACCATCTGGCCCGTCGACGCCAACCTGCGGCCCGAGGGACGTAACGGCCCCCTGGTCCGCACCCTCTCCAGCCACGTCGCCTACTACCAGCGCTGGGCGAAGACCTGGGAGTTCCAGGCGCTCCTCAAGGCCCGGGCGGTCGCCGGCGACCCGGCGCTGGGCGAGGCGTACACAGAAGCCGTCGCCCCGCTGGTCTGGCAGGCGGCCGAACGCGAGAACTTCGTCGCCGACGTCCAGAAGATGCGCCGCCGCGTCGTCGACAACATCCCCGCCGCCGAGATCGAGCGCGAACTCAAACTCGGCCCGGGCGGCCTGCGCGACGTCGAGTTCGCCGTACAGCTCCTGCAACTCGTCCACGGCCGCAGCGACGCCACCCTGCACAGCGGCACCACGCTCGAAGCCCTCCAGGCCCTCGCCGCCGGCGGCTACGTCGGCCGGGCCGACGCCGCCCAGCTCGACGAGGCGTACCGCTTCCTGCGCGCCATGGAACACCGCATCCAGCTCCACAAGCTGCGGCGCACCCACCTCGTGCCCGAGCAGGAGGCCGACCTGCGGCGCCTCGCCCGCTCCCTCGGCCTGCGCACCGACCCCGTGACCACCCTCAACCGCGAGTGGAAACGCCACGCGTCCGTCGTACGCCGGCTGCACGAGAAGATCTTCTACCGGCCGCTGCTCGACGCCGTCGCCCAGCTCACCCCCGGCGAGACCCGCCTCAGCCCCAAGGCCGCCGGCCAGCGCCTCGAAGCCCTCGGATACGCCGACCCCGCCGCCGCGATGCGCCACCTCGAGGCCCTCGCCTCCGGAGTGAGCCGCAAGGCCGCCATCCAGCGCACCCTGCTGCCCGTGCTGCTCGGCTGGTTCGCCGACTCCGCCGACCCGGACGCCGGGCTGCTCGGCTTCCGCAAGGTGTCCGACGCGCTGGGCAAGACCCCCTGGTACCTGCGGCTGCTCCGCGACGAGGGCGCCGCCGCGGAGAACCTCGCCCGCGTCCTGTCAGCCGGCCGCCTCGCGCCCGACCTGCTGCTGCGCGCACCGGAGGCCGTCGCCATCCTCGGCGACCCCGAAGGTCTGCGGCCACGCGGCCGGGACCACCTCGAACAGGAGATCCTCGCCGCCGTCGGCCGCGCCGACACCGCGGAGGCGGCGGTCACCGCGGCCCGTGGCGTGCGCCGCCGCGAACTGTTCCGCACCGCCGCGGCCGACATCATCGGCTCCTACGGCACCGAGGAGAACCCAGCGGAGGCCGACGCCGGCACGCTCGTCGACCAGGTCGGCGACGCGATCACCGAACTGACCGCCGCCACCGTCGCGGGCGCCCTGCGCGCCGCCGTAGGCGGAACGTGGGGCGACACCCTGCCCACCCGTTTCGCCGTCATCGGAGTCGGCCGCTTCGGCGGCCACGAGCTCGGCTACGGCTCCGACGCGGATGTGCTCTTCGTCCACCAGCCCCGCGACGGCGTCGACGAACAGGAAGCCGCCCGGGCCGCCAACAGCGTCGTCTCCGAGATGCGCCGGCTGCTGCAACTGCCGACAGCGGACCCGCCGCTGCTGATCGACGCCGACCTGCGGCCCGAGGGCAAGAGCGGCCCCCTCGTACGCACGCTCGGCTCCTACGGGGCCTACTACCGCCGCTGGTCCCTCGTCTGGGAGAGCCAGGCCCTGCTGCGGGCCCGGCCCATGGCCGGCGACACCGAGCTCGCCGAGGCGTTCATCGAACTCGTCGACCCGCTGCGCTACCCCCGCCAAGGACTCGACGACGAAGCGGTCCGCGAGATCCGCCGGCTCAAGGCGCGCATGGAGTCCGAACGCCTGCCGAGGGGCGCCGATCCGACCCTGCACACCAAGCTCGGCAGGGGTGGTCTGAGCGACGTCGAATGGACGGTCCAGCTGCTGCAGATGCGGCACGGCCGGGAGGTGCCGGGCCTGCGCACCACCCGCACCCGCGAGGCCCTGCGGGCGGCCTGCGACGCCGGCCTCGTCTCCGCGGACGACGCCCGCACCCTGGACGAGGCCTGGGTCCTCGCGACCCGCGTCCGCAACGGCGTCATGCTCGTCCGCGGCCGCGCGGGCGACACGTTCCCGTCCGACGCGCGCGAGCTGGCGGCGGTGGGGCGGTACCTGGGGTACGGGCCGGGGCACGTGGGAGACATGCTGGACGACTACCGGCGGGTGACGCGGAGGGCGCGGGGCGTGATGGAGGCGGCCTTCTACGGGGCGTAGCCCTGGGGCGGGCGGCGGGTGCGGGGCCGCTGCGCGCGGCTGTTTCCCCACCCCGCCCCTTCCCGAACCGGGGCAGGCCCCGGACCCCGTGCCGCCCTGCGGGGGCCTGCCGCGCGCTTCGCGCGGTGCCCTCAAGCGCCGGGCGGGCTGGATTTCGCTCCGCGAAATCC
>NZ_JBSGZJ010000512.1:0-4889 GCF_053610925.1 Streptomyces sp. NPDC054847
TCCCTCCCATTGGACCGATATCCGGCCCCGCGGGCAAGAACGGATTCCGCTTCGGAGTGGCCAGTTCCGCCACCCAGATCGAAGACCGGAACCCCAACACCGACTGGTACAAGTGGACCCGCCCGGCACCCGAGGGAATGGGCAAGAGCCCCTTCGTCGGAGAAGGCGTCAAAGGCTACTCGAAAGCACTCCAGGACGTCCGCCTCATCGACGACCTGAATGTCGACTCCTACCGATTCGGCGTCGAATGGGCGCGCATCGAACCCCGGCGCAACGTCATCGACAAAAACGCCCTCGCCCACTACAAGAAGCAACTCGACGCCCTCGCCGCCAAGGGCATCCGCCCCATGATCACCGTGCACCACTTCGCCAATCCGGTATGGGTCGACGACCCGGCCGACAACGAATGCGCGAACGGGCCCCGCGACACCAACCTGTGCGGCCTCGACCACCCCCGGGGCGGCCCGCTGGTCGTCAAGGAAATGGCCGAATTCGCCGCACTCCTCGCCACCACGTTCGGCGACCGCGTCGACGAATGGGTCACCGTCAACGAACCCATGGTCTACATGACCCTCTCCCACTCCTTCGGCGCCGGCCCGCCCGGCAAGTCCAGCCTGCTGCAGGGCGACGTGAAACGCTTCGCCGCCGCCCAACGCACCTACATCCAGGCCCACGTGGCCATGTACGACGCCATCAAGAGCGCCGACCGCACCGACACCGACGGCGACGGCGCACCCTCCAGCGTCGGCCTGACCACCGGCGCCCAGGAATACGTCCCGGTCCACGACGGCAAACTCAGCAACGACCCCAAGGACATCGCCGCCCGCGACCGCTACCGCCAGTTCATCGACTACAGCGTCGTCGACTCGCTGTGGCAGGGCCGGTTCGACCAGGACCTCGACGGCACCATGGACGAGGCCCACCCCGAGTGGAAGAACAAGATCGACTGGCTCGGCCCGCAGAGCTACTCCCGCACCGGCGTCTCCGCCCCCGGCTCCGACCCGGCCGGCATCCTCTACCCCGTCCTGGGCGTCGAGGTCTGCCTGAACGAACCGAGCCTGCCCCTGCTCGACAAGACGTACTACGTCCCCACCATGGGCTACGAGACCAACCCCGAGGGCCTCTACACCGTCCTCAAGGAGATCAGCAGCCGCTACCCCGGCCTGCCGCTCGTCGTCACCGAGTCCGGCCTGGCCACCGAATCCGGCAAGCGCCGCGCCGAACACCTCGTACGCGCCCTCGAACAGATCCAGCGCCTGCGCGCCGAAGGCACCGACATCCGCGGCTACTACCACTGGAGCCTGCTCGACAACTTCGAATGGCTCGGCGGCTACACCCCCCGCTTCGGCCTCTACCGCGTCGACCGCACCACCATGGAACGCACCCCCACCGAGGCGGCCACCGTGTACGCACGCATCGCCGACCGCCGCTTCCTGACACCCGCCGACAAGTCCCGGTACGGCGGCAGCGGCCCCCTCACCCCCGAGCCGGCCGCCGCCGGCGCCGAACGCTGACCACCTGAACACACCTCCTGGCACGAGGGCCGCCCCGCACCGTCGGAGCGGCCCTCGGCCCGTCTGGACGGCCGCTCGAGCACGCCCCGAGCCGCCCCCACCAGGGTGGATGCGGTTGCGTCCGGGCGCGGACAGGGGTGCCACCCGCACGGACATCGGTCGCAGAAGGGCGAGGGTGAACACATGAGCATGGCCAAGGAGAACGGCGACAGCGGTTCCTCTTCCACCGCCCAGGACATCGCACAGTTCATCCAGGAAACCGTCGCCGACCTGCTCGGCACCACCCCCCGGTCCGTCACCGCCGACCGGCCCCTGCACGAACTGGGCATGACCTCCGTCCACACCATGGCCCTGACCGGCCGGCTCTCCGCCCACCTCGGCCAACCGGTCCCCAGCTGGACCGCCTGGCAGTACCCCACCGTCTCCGCCCTCGCCGCCCACCTCGCCGGCGACCCCGCCCCGGCCCCCGCGCCCGGCGCACCGGCCGGCCACCAGGGCCACCACCACGAACCCGTCGCCATCGTCGGCCTCGGCTGCCGCCTGCCCGGCGGCGTCGACAGCCCCCACGCCCTGTGGCAGGCCCTCACCGACGGCCTCGACGCCGTCCGCGACGTACCCGCCGACCGCTGGAACATCGACGACTGGCACGACGAAGACCCCGACGCCCCCGGCCGGACGACCACCCGCCGCGGCGGATTCCTCGACGACATCGCCGACTTCGACGCCGGGTTCTTCCGCATCTCACCCGCCGAAGCACGCCAGATGGACCCCCAGCAGCGCATGGCCCTCGAAGTCGCCTGGGCCGCACTCGAGGACGCACACATCCGGCCCGCCGACCTCACCGGCACCCGCACCGGCGTCTTCCTCGGCACCATGGCGCAGGAATACCACCTGGCCACCGGAGCCGACCCCGCACAGATCGCCACCCACTCCGCCACCGGCTGGGACAACTCCGTCATCCCCGCCCGCATCGCCTACACCCTCGGCCTCCAAGGCCCCGCCATGGCCGTCGCCACCGCGTGCAGCTCCTCCCTCACCGCCACCCACCTCGCCGTACAGAGCCTGCGAGGCGGCGAAACCGACACCGCCCTCGCCGGCGGCGTCAACGTCATGCTCCACCCCCACACCACCGTCGCCATGACCAAGTTCGGCGGCCTGAACCCCGACGGCCAGTGCCGCGCCTTCGACGCCGACGCAGCCGGCTACGTACGCGGCGAAGGATGCGGCGTCGTCGTCCTGCGCCGCCTCTCCGACGCCCTCGCCGCAGGCGACCGCATCTACGCCGTCATCCGCGGCACCGCCGTCAACAACGACGGCGCCTCCAACGGCCTGACCGCCCCCAACCCCCAGGCCCAGAGCGACGTCCTGCGCACCGCCTGGCAGGACGCCGGCATCGCCCCCAAGGACGTCTCCTACATCGAGGCCCACGGCACCGGCACCCTCCTCGGCGACCCCATCGAAGCCGAAGCCCTCGGCTCCGTGTTCGCCCCCGGCCGCACCGAGCCACTGCACATCGGCTCCGCCAAGACCAACTTCGGACACCTCGAACCCGCCGCCGGTGTCGTCGGCCTCATGAAGACCGCCCTCGCCCTCCACCACGGCGAACTCCCCGCCAGCCTCCACTTCCGCACCCCCAACCCGCACATCGACTTCACCGGCAACCGCCTCGAAGTCGTCACCACCCACCGGCCCTGGCCACCGGCCCCCCGCCGCTACGCCGGCGTCAGCGGCTTCGGCTTCGGCGGCACCAACGCCCACATCGCCCTGGAAGCACCCCCCGCCAGGCCCCGCACCCTGCTCGCCGTCGGCGCCGACACCCCCACCGCCCTGACCCGAGCAGCCCACGACCTCATCGACGGCATCCGCAACGGCGCCACCCCCACCGCGCCCGGCACCGGCCCCTACCGCCTCTTCGCCGCCGCCGACCACCCCGCCCGGGCCGCCGACACCCTCGCCGCCCACCTCGACACCCTCGACGCACACCCCGCCACCACCGGCGACCAACGCCCCGCCCTCGTCTGGTTCTTCTCCGGCCACGGCTCCCAGTGGCTCGGCATGGGACGCGACCTGCTCACCGAACCCGCCTTCCGCACCGCACTCGCCGACTGCGACGCCGCCGTACGGGAATGCACCGGCTGGTCCGTCACCGAACAGCTCTGCGCCCCCGAACACCGCACCGCCCTCCACCGCACGGACATCCTCCAGCCCGTGCTCTTCGCCCTCCAGATCGCCCTCGCCCGCACCCTCGACGCCTGGGGACAGACCCCCGACGCCGTCCTGGGACAGAGCGTCGGCGAAGTCGCCGCCGCCGTCGTCTCCGGCGCCCTGACCCTGCGGGAAGGCGCCCGGATCATCACCACCTGGTCCGCGCTCATCGCCGAACACGCAAGCGGCCACGGCACCCTCGTCGTCTGCGACCTCCCCCTCGACCAGGCACGCGACCTCGTCGCCGGCACACCGCTGAGCATCGCCGGCCACCTCGCCCCCGACCAGGTGTGCCTGGCCGGCCCCCTTACCGCCGTCGCCGACGCCGAACGCACCCTCACCGCCGACGGCATCCGCGTCCACCGCGTCAACATCGACTACGCCGCCCACAGCGCGGCCCTGCGCCACCTCGCACCCGAACTGACCGCCCGCCTGGGCGACATACGCGGACGCGCCACCACCGTCCCCCTGCTGTCGACCGTCACCGGCACCCCCGTCGAAGGCACCACCCTCGACGCCGCCTACTGGGCACGCAACATGTCCGAGCCCATGCTCCTCACCGAGGCCGTACACGCCCTCGCCGACCGCTACGACACCCTGCGCATCGTCGAGATCAGCCCGCACCCGATCGCCGGGCACTCCATCGAACGCACCCTCACGGCCCTCGACGACGGCACGACAGGCAGCACGACCGCCGGCCGGGTGCTCGCCACCTGCCGGCGCGACCAGCCCTCCCGCCAGGCACTGGAAGACCTGACCGGCCGCCTGTGGTGCGACGGCCACCACGTCGACTGGACCGCCGTCACAGGCGGCCCCGGCACGCCAGAAACCCCCGTGGTCCTGCCCCTGTCCGGCCACACCCCCGGCGCCCTGGCAGACAACGCGGTGCGTCTGGCGGACTGGTTGGAGGGTGTTGAGGCGCCGGCTTTGGCGGATGTGGCGTTGTCGGCTGCGGGCCGGACGCGTTTCGCGTATCGGGCGGGTGTGGTTGCCGGTTCGGTGGTGGAGGCGGTTGCTGGTTTGCGGGCGGTGGGGGAGGGGCGTTCGGCCGTGGGTGCGGTCACCGGCACGGCTGTGTCCTCTGCGGCTGGTGCGGCGTTTTTGTTTTCGGGTCAGGGGAGTCAGCGGGCGGGGATGGGCCGGGAGTTGTATGAGGCGTTCCCGGTGTTC
>NZ_JBSGZJ010000513.1:0-4875 GCF_053610925.1 Streptomyces sp. NPDC054847
GCCCCGTGTCGCCCGGCCCGGCTCCGATCACCGGCCTCCCGCCCCCGATCACCGGCCGTCGCGGGTGCCGGCCCCACCCCGGCCCGCGCCGTCGTTGTCCGGGGCTCAGCCCGCCGCCGACGAAGCGGCGCCCAACGGGCGTTGCCAGACTTCCGCGACGGCGAGGTAGGCCGTCGACGTGGGCCGCGCCGCGGTGCCTCCGACACGCGGCCGGCCGGCAAGTGCGCGTCCGCCGACGTGGACAGAGCCGTGCCCGCACGGACCGAGCACGAGACTGAGGCTGTGCTCGACCCCGCCGCCGAGAGGGAACGCGTCGGTGGCGAACGCACGCCTGTCGAGGACGTCGCCCATGGTGATGCGCACGTCGGCCGCGTCGGCCCGCAGGCCGTGCGCCGTGTCCATCCTCACCCGCACCGGCACCCGGTGCACGACCGGCTCGGGCCACACCAGGCCCTCCGCCTCCGGGAAGTGGCGCACGAAGTCCCGCTCCAGCCAACGCGCCAGACGCGGATCGGAGCCGTAGAGGTGTACCTGGTCCCGGTGCCACAGGACGATGACGTTCCCGGCGCCGTAGGGGGACCAGTCGACCTGCCAGACCGCGGCGTACGCCGTGAGCCGGTCCCCGTCGTAGAGCACCAGGCCGGGATTGGCGCCGACGACGACCGGCTCACGGGCGGCCGGGGAGTTCGCCGGGCGGGCCGGGGCCGCGGCGGCATGACCTGAGAGGCCGGCTCCGCCGACGACGGCAAGGGCGCCGGCGGCGGTGCCGCTCAGGAGGAAACGGCGACGATCGACGGGCATGAGGTGCGCTCCTTCGCCTGGTACGCGGGATGCGATGACGACAACGACCCAACAGGAGCCGCCGTCTTCGGCCCACAGATTCGAGCGGGCTCGAATCCGACCGGTCCCCCGGCCGCGTGGCACACTGGGCGCGCCGGGACGGGGGCGCGGGGGAGGCGGACGGCGTGACGGTACGGATCCCGGTGTCGGCGGACACCCTCGGGCGTTCACGGTTCGCGATCTGTGCCGCGACGGAGACGGTCGGCGGCATCCGCCGAAGGGCCCTGCGGCGGCAGCCCGCGCACCTCCGGCGCCGCCTCGACCGCGCCGCGACCGGCGCGGAGCCCCGTTCTCTCGAACTGCTCCACGGCCTGATCCCGCACGACCACCCCTACACGCCCGACTTCCTCACCCCGTCTCCGGGCAGCGCCCTGGTCTCCGTGGAGCGGGCCGCGGACGTCGTGCGCCGGACCCCGCCGGACGAGGTCGAACACCACCTCGACATCGCCTTCCGCGGGCGCGCGATACGTCCGGAGGTCGCCGCCGCCTTCCCGAGCGCCGCGGCGTACGAGCGGTGGCGCCGCCCGATGCCGCCCTCGGTCGCCGACGCGCTGCGGGCCGGCCCGGCCGCACTGGCTTCGCGCGCGGCGGACGCCCTCGTCGACTACTTCACCGCGGCGCTCGCACCGGAGTGGGACGCGGTCCGTGCCGTCCTCCAGGACGACGTCAGCCACCGCGCCGAGAAGATGGCCGGCCTCGGCGCGGGAGCCATGATCGACGACCTGGGGGACGGGGTGCGCTGGCGGGACGGCGAGATCCGCATAGCCCGCCCGTACGACGTGGTCGTCGACTGGGCCACCGACGGTTTCGTCCTGGTGCCCTCCACCGCCGTGGACGCACAAGTCCTGTTCAGCGCCGAGCATCCGCGGCCGCCCGTCCTGACCTACCCCGCGCGCGGGGTCTCCCGGCTGTGGGGTTCCTCCCCGGAACAGGGCGACGACGCGCTACGTGAACTGATCGGCGAGACACGGGCGATGCTGCTCGCCGGCCTCGACGAACCACGCTCGACCTCGGAGTTGAGCCGGGACATGGCTCTGGCGCCGGCGACGGTCTCGTACCACCTGGGCATCCTGCGCCGGGCCCGGCTGGTCCGCAGCCGCCGGCGACGCCGTGTGGTCCTCTACCAGCGGTGCCCGCTCGGCACCCGGCTGCTGGGCCGGGACCCGGGGGACCTGGGCGACCTGGGCGAGGACTGACGGACAGGGCGGCCCGGCCGAGAACCGACCGACCGCGCCGTCCGAACCGGGCCTACGGGCCGTAGACGGCCGTCACCGGCGCGTGGTCCGACCAGCGTTCGCCGTGCGTCGCCGCCCGCTCCACCCACGCCTTCACCGCGCGCCGGGCCAGACCGGCCGTCGCCACCTGATAGTCGATGCGCCAGCCCGAGTCGTTGTCGAAGGCCCGCCCGCGGTAGGACCACCAGGTGTACGGGCCTTCCCGGTCCGGGTGGAGGCCGCGGACCACGTCCACGTACTCCGCCTCGGAGAAGACCCGGCCGAGCCACTCCCGCTCCTCGGGGAGGAAGCCGGAGTTCTTCCGGTTGGCCCTCCAGTTCTTGAGGTCGGCCTCCTGGTGGGCGATGTTCCAGTCGCCCGAGACCACGACCTCGCGGCCGTCCGCCGCCGACCGGGCCCGCAGTTCCTTCAGGTACGGCAGGAACTCGCTCATGAAGCGCATCTTCTCGTCCTGGCGCTCCGTGCCGACCTCGCCGGACGGCAGATACAGGCTCGCCACCGTGACACCGGGCAGGTCGGCCTCGACGTACCGCCCGCTGCCGTCGAACTCGCTCGAGCCGAACCCGATGCGCACCGCGTCCGGTTCACGCCGCGTGTAGAGCGAGACGCCGGCACGGCCCTTCGCGGCCGCCGGGGCGTGCGCCGTGAACCAGCCCTCGGGGTCACGGACCTCCGGGGGCAGCTGATCGGCCTCGGCGCGCACCTCCTGGAGGCAGATCACGTCGGCGGCGGTGGTGGCCAGCCACTCGACGAAGCCCTTTTTCGCGGCGGCACGGAGACCGTTCACATTCACGGAGGTCACGGTGAGCATCCCGGCACCATACCGGCCGACGCCATTCGCATACACGTACGCTTCTGGGCATGCATGTCAGAACCGTGAGCTTCGACCACCCGGACGCCGTGAAGCTCAATGACCAGGTCCAGCTGGAATACGTGGAGCGATACGGGGACGGCGAGGGCGACGCGACGCCGCTCGACGCCTCGATGTTCGTCCCGCCGAGTGGCCTGTATCTCATCGCCTACGACGACCAGGACCGCCCGCTGGCGACCGGCGGCTGGCGCACCCAGGACGAGAACCCGGAGGGGTACTCGGACGGCGACGCCGAGCTGAAGCGCATGTACGTGATCCCAGAGGCACGCGGCCTGGGCCTGGCCCGCCGCATCCTTGCCGCCCTGGAGGAGGACGCCCGCGCGGCCGGCCGGACCCGCATGGTGCTGGAGACCGGGGACATGCAGCCGGAGGCGATCGCGCTGTACACCTCCAGCGGCTACGTGCCGTGCGCGAAATTCGGCCACTACCGGGAGTACGAGAGCAGCCTCTGCATGGCGAAGTTCTTGACGCGCCCCTGACATAAGTTCGCGATTCGTGGCACTCTGCCTCACGCACGTCGATCCGCACCGTCCTGTCCCCCACCCCGCCCGAGGCATCCCGCGGGCGGGCACGGCAGAAGGAGACATGCGTGAGACGCCACCGCTTTGCCGCCTCGGTCCTGACCGCCGTCGGCGCCCTGCTCGCCGGGGCGCTGTCCGCCACCTCCGCCGGCGCCGCCCCGCCCCCCGCCCCCACTCCCGCGTCCTTCGCCCCCGAGCAGGCGGCCAAGGGCTTCTGGACCGCCGAGCGGATGCGGAGCGCCACCCCGCTCGACGTGATCCGCGTCACGCCGGGTTCCTTCCGGGCACCCGCCTCACCGGCCGGCGAGGAGACGGTCGTGGGGCCCACGGCCTTCCCGCAGGCCGGCGGCCCGTGGACGGGCGGCGGCTCGGTGGTGAAGACCTCCGGCCGCGTGTTCTTCACCTTCCAGGGCCGCACCGCCTCCTGCTCCGGCAACTCGGTCACCAGCACCAACGGCAGCACCGTCATGACGGCCGGTCACTGCGTGAAGTACCAGGGCTCCTGGCACACCAACTGGGTCTTCGTCCCCGGCTACGACAACGGCCAGGCCCCGTACGGCCAGTGGAGCGCCACCAAGACACTCGCCACGGACCAGTGGGCGGCGAGCGAGGACATCAACTACGACGTCGGCGCCGCCGTCGTCGCCCCGCTGAACGGAAAGACACTCAGCCAGACCGTCGGCGCCCAGGGCCTGAAGTTCAACGGCGGCTACAACAAGGCGATGTACGCCTTCGGCTTCCCCGCCGCCTCCCCCTACGACGGCTCCAAGCTCATCCACTGCAGCGGCAACAGCTCGAAGGACTTCCTCTTCTCCCAGGACCACAGCCTCGGCTGCAACATGACGGGCGGCTCCAGCGGCGGCCCCTGGTTCGAGTCCTTCAACGAATCCACCGGGACGGGTCTGCAGGTCTCCGTGAACAGCTTCGGCTACACGTTCCTGCCGAACCGCATGTTCGGCCCGTACTTCGGGGCGGAGGCGAAGGCCGTCTACGACAAGGCGCAGGTGTCGTGACGGAGTGCCTCATGGTGTGAGGCACTCCCCGGACCGCCACGGGTCGGGGCGGCCCTGCCGGAAGATCCGCCAGGGCCCTGCCGAACGGAGCGTCCCGCAAGGTGGTCGCCGTCGGCCTGCCGCGACAGACACGGCTCCGTACGGCCCGCGCCCGCCGGCTCGTGGACGCGTCAGGGACGACCGGGTCTCGGCCCGGTTGCCGCACTCGGCTGCCGCATGAATGGCGAGAGCCCCAGTCGGACTAATCCGACTGGGGCTCTCAGCTGCGGTGGACCTGTGGGGATTTGAACCCCAGACCCCCTCGATGCGAACGAGGTGCGCTACCAGACTGCGCCACAGGCCCTTGCAACGAGTGAAACTCTAGCATCCCGATCGGGGTGCTTGGAAATCCGTTC
>NZ_JBSGZJ010000514.1:0-4865 GCF_053610925.1 Streptomyces sp. NPDC054847
CTGTGTCGCACGGGCCGACGCGGCGTGTGCTCCCGGCCGGCGGGGGCCGGGGAGCTCGCCGCGGACGGAGGCGGCGGCCAGATCGGCAGCGGCTGCGGCCACCGCGGCCGGGGACGCCTCGGAACCGAGCAGCGCGCAGACGACCGTGCCCGACAGTTCGCCGGCGAGTGCCACGAGGTCCACCTCGCCGCCCTCGGCCAGCGGTTCCAGTCGTCGGGCGAGCAACGGCCGCCACACGCCGCGCAGTTGCTCGACGCCGGCCGCGCCGAGTCCACGAGCCAGGGCCCGTCGCCCGGCGCGGTGTTCCGCGCCCTCCTGGTCGAACAGCACTCCGGCGTCGTCGTGGCCCGCCGCGCGCAGCGCCGATCGCGCCGCCCCTCCCGTCGTCCCGGCGGCCGTACGGTCGAGGGGCAGGCGGGTCAGTACCTGGCGGTAGGCGTCGGCGTCGTGGACGAGCACCGTGCGTCCGATCCGGCGGACGGCACGGCCACGGGTGGCGGCGAGCAGGGCGAAGAGGAACGGGTGGGAGCGCAGATAGACCCGGCGGTCGCGCCGGCGCGCCCGCGCGACCCCCGTGCGGGCAGTCATCGGGAAGCCTCCTTCGCCGCGAGACGTTCCGCCGCTAGGAGCGCCGTGGCCGCCCGGTCCGGCTTGCGGGACCGGCCGGACAGCGGGACGTCCGCGAACACCAGCGCGTCAGGGCGGGCGGAGCCCATCCTGTGCAGCGGTCCGGCGAGAGCGGAACGCAACTGTGCCTCCCCGTGGCCGGACCGGGGCTGGACGACGGCGACCAGCCGCTCGTCGCCGTCGCCCGCCGGAACGCCGACGAGTACCGCGAGCTCGACCCCCGGCACCTGGAGGGCGGGCTCGTACAGACCCGGGTAGATGTTCTCCGCGCGCCGCAACACCATGTCCTTGCAGCGGCCCTCCAGCACGATCCGGCCCGTGGTGTCCAGATGTGCCCGGTCGCCGGTGCGCACCCAGGGGTCGGGAGCCTCCCCGAGGTAGCGGTGCCTGGCCGCGGGACCGGTCAGCAGCAGTTCGCCGCCCTCCGTCCGCACCTCGACGCCCGGAAGGGGAGGACCGACGAGATCACCCGCCCCGTCGAAGGCCGCCTTGTCGCGCGACTCGACGGCAGCGGCGGGGAACAGTTCGGTGAGCGCGTACACCCCCCAGGCCTCCGCGGCGCCCGCGTCACGGACCCGGCCCAGCAGTTCGGCACTGGCCGGCGCAGACCCTGTCCACACCCTGCCCGTGAACCTCGCCCCCGCGCGGAGGGCGTCCCGCAGTTGCGGCGGTGTCAGGTAGGTGTCCTGGGGGCACAGCCGCCGCAGCTGCCGCGCGAGGACCTTGGGCGAACGCGCGGGAAGCGCCACCGGCGCACCCTGGGCGAGCGACGGTACGAGGACGAAGAAGGTCCCCCCGACGACCGGTCGGCCCGGCCGGGCGCCGATCAGCGTCGAGACCGTCTCCATCCCGGCGGCGAGCCCGGAGCGGGTGTGCACGACGGCCCTCGGCCGGGAGGTCGTGCCGGAGGTGAAGACGATGACGGCGTCACCGTCGGCGTGGTCACGCGCGGGGACGCGGACGTCGGCCCGGCCGAGCGCGGGCGCACAGCCGGGGAGCCTGCGGCCGACCGTCGCCACCGTGCCGAACTCGTCGAGGACGGGCAGGGCGAGCCGTGCCCGCGCCGCCAGTGGCCGGGCCCACCCGGCGACCGCCTGCGCCGCGGCGTCGGCCAGCACGAGCGAGGGCCGGGCCGACGCGAGACGGGCGCGCAGCACATCGGGACCCGCGCCCGGATCGAGCACCGCGCCCCGCAGCCCGAGCCGCCACAGGGCGAGCAGGACGGCGAGCGCCCGGGGACCGGGACGCACCGCGACACCGACGGTGTCGCCCGAGCGCAGTCCGCGCGCGTGGAGCGAGGAGGCGTACGCGTCGGCCAGGCCGGCGAGTTCGCCGCGGGTGGCACGGACCCGGGGACGCCCGGTGCGCGTGGCGCCGAGCACGGCGGGCTTCTCCGGAGAGGCGCGCAGGGCATGGTCGAGGAGGTCGAGCATCAGAGCCGTCCAGCGGTAGGTGACAGTACGTCGGGATGCGCGGGTGGGCGCCGCGTCAGCGGGGGTCGTCCCCGCGTCCGCCGCTGCCCTGGTCCAGGTACCAGCGGGCCGTGCCCCGGATGCCGTACGCCCGGAGCCTGCGGGTGGAGTTCTCCACGACCATGTCCCCGCAGCGCACGATCCGGTCCGTCTGCCGCCGGACCCGGTTCAGGAACAGCCGGTCCGTCGGCGACGGCCGGCGGGGCATGCCGCCGCAGGCCAGATACAGGTCGGCGGTGACGGCCATGTTGTTCCCGGCGTGCATGCGGTACGGGGCGAGGTAGCCGTTCCTGCGGGCGTGCGCGGGCCGGAGTCTGCCGAACAGGGCGGCCAGGCGGACCAGGGCCGAGAATCCGGCCCGCCCGAGCGGTCCGTGCTCGTCGCGGCGGGCGACGATCCGCCCGCACACCAGCACCGGTCCCGGCCGGTCCGTCATCGCGGCGCGGGCGGCGGCCGTCCAGCCGGGCAGGGGCAGGCAGTCGGCGTCGGTTCGGGCGAGCAGGGTCGCACCCCGTGCGATGGCATGGCGGAAACCCGAGTCCACGGCGCAGCCCACACCCTTCTCCGGCTCGTCGATGACCTCCACGGGGAACGGCGCGTCCGCGGCGAAGCCCCGGGCGATGGCGCCGGTACGGTCCGAAGAGGCGTTGTCGACCACGAGCAGCATGAAGTCGCGGTCCCGCTGCGCCGCGAGCGCCCGCAGCGTGCCGGAGATCCGTTCCTCCTCCTGGTGCGCGGGCACGATCACCCAGAGGTCGCTCATGACTTCTCCCAGATCATCGTCATGATGCTGATGCCGCCGCCGAGACCGACGAACAGCACCCGGTCGCCGGTCGCCAGCTCCCCGTACACCCGCTCCAGTTGCACACCGATGCTCGCGCTGGCGATGTTGCCCAGCTCGGGGACGGTGACCACGAGCTTGTCCGCGGGGGCGCCGGTCAGCTCGGCGAACCGCTCGAGGTACGGCACGGTCACCTGATGCACCAGGACCCTTGCGAAGCCGTCCCAGTCGAGGCCGGCGCGGTGCAGCGTGCGCTCCACGACCGAGGCGCCCACCTTCTCGAAGACGCTTCGCAGTTCGTGGCCGTCGCCGCGGAAGTACGTGTGCTCGTCGCCGCGCGGGTGCCGGGAACCGCCGCCGGGGATGCCGCCGACCTCCCAGTGCTCGGAGTGCGTCTCGGTGTCCACGTCGAGGATGCCGCCGTGCTCCACCGCTTCCAGCACCACGGCCGCGCCGGCGTCGCCGAAGGTGTAGCCGGCGAAGCCGTCCCGGAACTCGGCGAAGTCGGCCGGTGAGCGGCGTATAGCGCGGCTCGGGGTCTCGCCCGTGACGACGAGGGCGCGCCGCGCGCGGCCGGCCAGGATCGTGCTGCGGGCCACGTCGATGCCGTTGACGAAGCTGTTGCAGGCGTTGGTGACATCGAGGGCGTGGGCCTTCGAGCCGAGATCGGCCTGCACGATGTGCGCCGTCGCGGGTTCCACCATGTCCCGTGACGCGGAGGCGAACAGCAGGAGGTCGATGTCGAGCGGACCGAGCGACGCCTCGGCCAACGCCCGGCGCGCCGCGCGCAGGGCGAGCGTCGAGGCGTACTCGTCGTCGGCCGCGACGTGCCGGCTCTCGATGCCGGTGGCCTGGGCGAGCAGCGTGCCGGGCAGGGACTTGGCGATGTGCCGGGTCGCCTCGCGCTGCAGGCTGTGCGATGTCAGCACCGCGTCGGGAAGAGCGCTGCCGACGCCGGTGATACCGACCCGCGGACGCGGATCGCTCGTTTGTTTGAGCATGCGGCGATGGTTTCAGGCCGTGATCGGCGTCGCCTGAGTACACATGCTCAATTGCCGGGAAGCGCCGCTGAGTAGCCAGGACCCGGCCCGGTCCGTCCCCGTACGCGGGCCGGCCCGCCCGGCGCCGGTACCCCGGGGCGGACAGGGCTCACTTCTTGCGGTCGTCCCACGAATTGCCGAGCCAGCCGTCGAAGGAACGCAGCAGGGCGATCAGAGCGAACCCCAGCCGCCGGTCCAGCTCCGGCGCGCAGAGGCGCAGCTTGTCCCCGAACGCCTTGAATTCCAGCGGGACTCGCCCGCTCGCACGCCAGATGATGCGCCGGGGGCCGCGGGGAAAGTCGCCGTTCTCGAAGGCGGCGATCACAAGGGCGAACGGCGCCACGGGGAAAAGCAGCCAGCACACGAGCCACCAGAAGATCCGGCCCTTGTAGCCCACAGCGTCAGGGAGGCCCGGCTGTCGCACCGTCCAGCGGGTCCGCAGGCCCCGGCCGCTGAGCGCCTTCTCGCGGACGATGGTGCCGATGACCTCACCGTAAGGGCCGAGCACCTGATATGTCGCGACTCCGTTGCGCGCCGCCTCGGTCACCACGGTGGCGACCCGGCTTCCACGGTTCTCGTCGCCCCACAGGACGAACGAGCGGGCGCCGCTGCCGCGCGCCGCGAGGTAGGCGGGTATGCCGCCGGGCGGGAGTTCGCGCTCCACATAGGCGACCGGCCGGGGCGGTCCGGAGCCGTCGGTGAAGTCGACCACGTCACGGACGGACGCGGGAATGCCGCCGCCTTCCCTGTCCCTGAGCCGCACCGGCGGGGTCCTCATGGTCACAACAGCCGTCACGCGCATGCTCCTTCATGGTCCGTCCCTCGGCGCGGAGACCGCGCCCCCTGTCCTGCCGGGCCCGGCTCCGAACCCGCGCCGGATCACCCGGGCGCTCGGACACATTAGCGGCGCGGGCGGAACAGCCGGCTGCCCCACCGCCTTTGGAC
>NZ_JBSGZJ010000515.1:0-4864 GCF_053610925.1 Streptomyces sp. NPDC054847
GTGCACCCATGTCGGGTGCACCGGCCTCGAGCACGATGCGATCCATGCCTGGAACAGTGGCGCGATGTGCGCCTGGACGCCTACCAGTTCGCCGGGGCGTAGTCCTTGAGGAAGCAGCCGTAGAGGTCCTCGCCGCCCTCACCGCGGACGATCGGGTCGTAGACGCGGGCAGCGCCGTCGATGAGGTCCAGCGGCGCGTGGAACCCGGCGTCCGCCAGCCGCATCTTGTCGGGGTGCGGCCGCTCGTCGGTGATCCAGCCGGTGTCGACGGCCGTCATCAGGATGCCGTCCGCCTCGAACATCTCCTGGGCGCTGGTACGGGTCAGCATGTTCAGCGCCGCTTTGGCCATGTTCGTGTGCGGGTGGCCGGCCCCCTTGTAGCCGCGGCTGAAGACGCCTTCCATGGCTGAGACGTTGACGACGTACTTCCGCTTGCCGGACGCCGCTGCCATGGCCGGACGGAGCCTGCTGATCAGGATGAACGGCGCGGTCGAGTTGCAGAGCTGCACCTCGAGCAGCTCGACGGGGTCGACCTCGGAGACCGTCTGGATCCAGCTGTTCGTGTCGTGCAGGTCCGGCACCAGGCCGCCCGCGTCGATGGCCGTCCCGGCCGCGATGCGCTCGAGCGAGGCGGAGCCGCTGACCAGCGCGAGTTCCGTGACGTCCTGGGCCGTCAGCCCGTCCCCGACGGACGACGGCAGGGCGGCCACCGACTCGACCGCGCCGCTGCCGAAGGTGCCGATGACCTGGGCCGGCGGCAGCTCGCCCGCAGGGAGCGGCGCGCTCTCCGCGGCGAGCAGCTCCCGGTAGGCCTGCGGGGAGCGGCGGACGGTCTGGGCCGCGTTGTTGATCAGGATGTCCAGCGGGCCCTCCGCGGCGACGGAGTCGGCGAGGGCCACGACCTGGGCCGGATCGCGCAGGTCGATGCCGACGATCTTGAGACGGTGGATCCACTCGTCACTGTCCGGCATCGCCTTGAAGCGGCGGATCGCGTCGTTGGGGAAGCGGGTGGTGATGGTCGTGTGCGCACCGTCCCGCAGCAGCCGCAGGGCGATGTACATGCCGATCTTGGCGCGGCCGCCGGTGAGCAGGGCCCGCTTGCCGCTCAGGTCCGTCCGCGCGTCGCGGCGGGCACGGTTCTCGGCGGCGCACGACTGGCACAGCTGGTGGTAGAAGGCGTCGACCTCGACGTAGCGCGCCTTGCAGATGTAGCAGGAACGCGGACGGCGGAGTATCCCGGCGATCTCGCCCATGACGGACGACGACGGCAGCAGGCCCTGCGTCTCGTCGTCGATCCGGGCGGCGGAGCCTGTCGCGGTCGCCTCCGTGACGGCCTTGTCGTGCGCCGTCTTGGCGGCCCGACGCTCCTGGCGGCGGCGCTGCTTCACCGTCCGGTAGATCCCGGCGGTGGCGCGGCGCACCGCGATGGCGTCCGGATGGTCGACCTCGAGCTTGTCGAGCTCCTCGAGCACGCTCAGGCAGACGGCCAGCCGCTCCGGGTCGATGCCCGGCCCGTACGCCACCGGGCTGTCCTCTGTCACCGTCATTGCTGGTTGCCGTTCCTCGGTCACTCGAATGCCACGTTTCAAAAGCACGACTGTACTGAGAGTCGAGTGGTCGGCCAAATGACGGCCGTCACGTCGACCGTCACGTCCACTCGCCGGGACCTTCCGCCCACCGGCGACGAGGTGCGCCGGATGGCCGGATCTCGTCGGCCCGGAAGATGATCGTCGAAGGCCTGGACCGGACTGGACCACTGGCGCCCCAAGGGCCGCCCCGCCCCGACCGCCCACGGCCGCACTGCCCCGGCGACGTGCGTCGCGCCGCTGCGGCGGCGCTGGGCACCCTCGCACAGCACATCCGTTTTGCGACAGGTTTCACATTTCCCACACAGGCCGGCGGGACGGGCCCCACTATGTGATCCGTCAGGTCCGACGTGGCGGTCGCCGTGTGCGCTCCGGCCACTTCCAGGGGGGACAGGGCATGCCGGATGGGGGTCCGGCATGCCCTGTCGGGGCTTGCCGCCGGCACGCCCCCACCAGGTTCGTGGCGACGTGAGCCCTCTCCAACGTTGCAGAGGCATGCGGGTGACAGTCCCCGAACGGATACTTGAGGGTGAAACCGCGTGCGCGCCGACCGGTCCGGCAGTCGTCCCGGGAAAGCGCGCCCCCGCCGGAAGGGGGACTTCGGCACTACACCCGTACTACGTCGGTAGTACGCACAAGTGCCTGCTCAAGAACGACGACGTGAAGCCGGACACGGGACAGGGTGGTGACCATGAGTTCCCTCGCGCTGTCCGTGCTCCTGTCACTCGTCTCGGCGGTCGCCTACGCGGCCGGGGCGATCCTTCAGGAACACGTGGCGACCACGACACCCTCCAGGCCGTACGCCCCGCTGCACCAGGGCCGCTGGTGGGCCGCCGTCGCACTCAACAGCGTGGGAGCGGTACTGCACGTCGTGGCCCTCGCGTACGGCCCGCTGAGCCTGGTCCAGCCGCTGGGAGCCCTCACCATCGTCTTCGCGCTGCCGATGGCCGCGCTCTTCGTCCGGCGCAGAGCCGGCCGCACGGCATGGCGCGGGGCCATCATGGCGACCGCCGGACTCGCCGGCCTCCTCGCCCTCACGGGGGAGGCGGAATCCCGCTCGCTGGGCACCGCGGGCCGCGGCGTCCTCACGGCGGCGACCCTCGGCACGGTGGCGCTGCTCTTCCTGATGGCGCAGGGCATGCACCGGCCGATCATGCGCAGCGTCCTGCTGGCCGGCGCGGCGGGCGTCGCCTTCGGGATCGCGTCCGTGTTCACCAAGTCGGTCGCCGTGGACTGGCAGTGGGGTTCACCGCTCGTTCAGTGGCCGAGCCTGGCGGTCATCGCCGCGCTGGCGACGGGCGGCCTCCTCCTGTCGCAGGCGTCCTACCGGGGCGCCGGTCTCGCGGCGCCCCTGGCGACGGTCACCGTCGTCAATCCGGTGGTGGCGGCGGTCGTCGGCATCACCATGTTCGGCGAGGACTTCCGCTACGGCGTGGTGGGCACGGTGCTGGCGCTCGCCTGCGGTGTGGTCGCGGCGGGCGGCCTGATCCTTCTCACGCTCGAGCGTATGGGCGGGGCTACGGGCGTGGGATCAGACCGACACGCCTCTCGCCCTCAGGTAGGCGAGGGGATCGATGTCCGAGCCGTACCCGGGACCCGTGCGGATCTCGAAGTGGAGATGCGGTCCCGTGCTGTTGCCGGTGGATCCTGAACGGGCGATCCGCTGACCGGCACTCACCTGCTGGCCCGCACGCACGGTCAGCGCGGACAGGTGCGCGTACTGGCTGTAGCGGCCGTCGCCGTGCCGGATGACGATCTCGTACCCGTAGGCGCCGCCCCAGCCGGCCGAGACGACCTTGCCCGAGGCGACCGCCTTCACGGACGTTCCGGTGGGCACGGCGAAGTCGACGCCCGTGTGATAGCCGCTCGACCAGGACGAACCCGTCTTGCGATAGGCGGTCGACGGGCCGGCGGCGACGGGCGCGGCGAACGAGGCGGCCTCGGTGCGGGGCTTCTGTACAGGCGCCGGCTTGGGGGCGGTCTTCGGCTTCGGTGCGGGCGCGGGCTTCGGCTTCGGCGCCGTCTTCGGCTTGGGCTTCGGCGCCGCCTCCGGCTTGGGCTTCGGTGCCGCCTCCGGTCGCACCTTCTCCGCCGGGCGGTCCGGCCCGGCGGTGGCGGGGCGCCGATCCTCCTTCGGTGCGGCCTTGCCCCGCAGGGTGAGCCGCTGCCCGGGGAAGATCAGATCGGGGTCGTCACCGACCACCGTGCGGTTCTGCTCGTACAACTGCTGCCAACCGCCCTTGATCCGCTCGGTACGGGCGATCCGGGAGAGGGAGTCGCCGCGGGCGACCGTGTAGCCCTCACGCTGCGTCGGAACGGTCGTGGGCGACGCGGCGGCCTTCGGCGCGATCCGCTTCGGCGGGGCGGCGTCCTGGGGCCGCGGCTGCGTGATCTCCGGGGCGTCACCCCCACGGGTCAGCCCCGCCTTCACCGAGCAGGTCGGCCAGGCGCGCGGCCCCTGCGCCTCGAGCACCTTCTCCGCGACGGCGATCTGCTGGTCCTTGGTGGCCAGATCGGCGCGCGGGGCGTATTTGCGGCCGCCGTACGCCTCCCAGGTGGCCTGACTGAACTGCAGACCGCCGTAGTAGCCGTTGCCGCTGTTGATCCGCCAGTTGTCGGTGGACTCGCAGGCCGCGACCTTCTCCCACACGTCGACGGAGGCGGCGTGCGACGACCCCGCGCCGACCAAGGGCAGCGCGATGCCGGCGCCGCCGGCCGTGACGGTCAGCGAGGCGCGGTTGATGCGGCTCGGCTGATATCTGCGGTGTCGACCGGTACCGGCCATGGCGGGCTCCCCCTGGACGCATTTCAGGTCATGTCGCAGTCGGCCAACTTAGGCTGCGGGTACGGACAGTGACAAGGTCTCAGCGGAGAGCTGGCCGATACCGGACGGTGGCGACGCCTTACCCCTCCCCGCCCCTTCCCGAACCGGGGCACGCCCCGGGCCCCGTGGGGGCCGACGCCCCTCCCCGTGGGGCGAGGACTCCATGGGCTGACGCCCTCGCACCCCGAACACTCGGTACGCGCGGCCCGGCCCCATGCCGCTGCGCGGAGCCGTTCCCCGACCCCGCCCCTTCCCGAACCGGGGCAAGCCCCGGACCCCACGGGAGCTGACGCCCCAGCCCCCTCCCGGCGAGGGATTGGTCGGTGCTGGCGCCCCCTTGCCCGACCCGGTCGTGTACCCGGCCCTTGCCGCTGCGCGGGGCGTTTCCCCCACCCCGCCCCTTCCCGAAACCGGGGCAAGCCCGGACCCCTTGAGGGCTGGCATCCCCTTCCCC
>NZ_JBSGZJ010000516.1:0-4853 GCF_053610925.1 Streptomyces sp. NPDC054847
GGGGGGGGGGGGGGGGGGGGGCCCCCCCCCCCGCCCGCACGATCGTTCCGCTCGCCCATCGGCGACACGGCCGGTGGACATGGACGGTGACCGTCTACGTGTCCGGCACGGCCGGCGCTTCCGTGGCCGCCGTGGTGAACTTCGAGATCGACCGCCTCGAGAACGCCCTTCCGCTCTACGCCGCCGGAGCCTCCTGCTACGCGCTCGCGGCCGCGCTGTTCCTCCCCGGCGCCCGGATCAAACTGGGCTCGCTCGGGGCGGCGGCCGTTCTCGTCGGCGGCGGAGCGTACGCCTACCGGGACGCCTCGCAGCCGCCGACTCTCGACGAGCATCTCGCCGCCCACGACGTGGACCGCGGCCTGCTACGCGTGGGCGATCCGCCGTCGGGCTACACGCTGCGAGCCCTGGGCGCGGGCGCGGACACCTTCGGTGCCGAGTACGAGAGGCCCCAATCGGTACGACTGCATCTCGGCGTGGAACGCGCCGGACACGACACCCGCCGCGCCGACGCACGCGGCTGCCCCGTTCCCTTCGGTGACCCGATCCACTGCGTGGACGACGGCGAAGGCCGCCAACTGCTCACGTACGAAGGCGGTCACGAGCACCAGGAACTGCGGTTGCGCCGCGACGACCTCGTCTACACCGTGACAGTGCAAGGCCGTCACACGGACCTCTCGGCGGCCCGCCACATCCTGTCGACACTCAGGCCGGCCACCGACGCCGAACTCACCGGCCTCCTGGGCCTCCCGACACGGCGCTGATCCCCGGCACGAACGCGGCTGCGCCTTTGCGTAGCCGGCGCGTGCGGGTGGCGCGGGTGAAATCGCGTCCCTCGGGGCGGCTTTGGCCGGTGCCCCGCCCGGTTGGGGGCGGCACGGTCAGCGGGCCGTACGTTCTCCGGCCACTCGGGCAGGCTCCGGCGCCGGCGCCTCTCCGCGCCTGGCCGCCAGCAGTTCCCGGCGCTTGGAGCCTCCTGACACGCGGTGCAAGCCGTAGGAACCGGGCTTGTGCGCCTCGTCGGCCAGGTGCTTGACGACGCCCTTGCACACGAACTCCTTGAGCTTCGCGCCAGGGCGCCCGTCGATGTGGAACCACACCGCGACGTCGTACCTGTGGGCGAACTGGAAGATGCCGGCGCGTCGGCCCAGGCTGATGCACTGGCCGGCGAACGCCTGGTTGAGGTGCGACGGCTGCTCCCCGGCGATCCTGCTGAGCACCGTGTCCGCGGCCCGCGCGCCCAGCGGCATCGCGGCCTGGCAGCTCATCCGCAGCGGCAGGCCCGACGGCGCCGCCGAGTCGCCGGCCGCGACGATGCGCACGTCGTCCACGCTGGTCAACGTCTCGTCCGTGAGGAGGCGGCCCACTGAGTCGGTGCTCAGCCCGCTGCGTGCGGCCAGGTCTGGCACGCCGAATCCGGCGGTCCAGATGGTCACGTCGCTCGGCAGCTCGCGGCCGTCATCGAGCCGCACGGCATCGCGGGTCACCGCCGTCACCGACGTGCCGGCACCGTCGACCACGGTCACACCGAGTTCGGCCAGCCGCTCGGCCACCGAGCGCCGCCCCCGAGGATGCAGGTACGGGCCGAGCACCCCGCCGCACACCAGGGTCACGCTGCGGCCCTCCTCCGCCAGCTCGGCCGCCGTCTCGATGCCGCTCGGACCGGCTCCGACCACCGTCACCACGGCCGACACAGGCGCCTTGTCGAGGACGGGCCGCAGCCGCTGCGCCTCCTCCAGGCTCGCGAGCGGGTAGGCGAACTCGGCCGCTCCGGGCACACTCGGGTCGGCGCTGCCGCTGCCCACCGCGTAGATCAGGTAGTCGTAGCCGACCGAGCCGCCGCCCGTCAGCGTCACGCTGCGCCCGGCGGCGTCGATCCGTGCCACGGTGTCGACGACCAGCCGGACGCCCTCGGCCAGAACGTCTCGGTACTCGACGACCGCCTCGTGGGACCCGCCCACCAGCTGGTGCAGGCGGATCCGCTCGACGAAGGTCGGACGCGGGTTGATCAGGGTCACTGTCACGTCTTCGCGCTGCCTCAGGCGATTGGCGGCCATGACGCCGGAGTATCCGCCGCCGATCACGACCACTTCGGTGTTGCCCGTCATGGTGTCTCCTTGGTTGTCGAGGGGTTCGGCCTCAAGACACCAGCCGGTCGATCGCTGTGACAGCGTGTGCGACAGATCACTCCGCAGGCGGGGGCTCGTGGGGCGTACTGGTCCTCGGCGTGGACGAGAAGCCGCAGAGCCAGGCCATGCACCGGTACAGCCGGTTGCCGATCAGCCCGGTGCCCGAACGCCGCAGTTGCTGCCCTGTGCGCTCGGGCGCATCCCTGCTCTTCGCCCGCGCTGGACGCCGGACATGGCGGCTTGCGAACCATCGGCTCACGACATCGACGGCACCGCGCGGCGGAGTTCCCGGGCGTTCCCGCAGGTGTCCCGACGCCCTGCTCGGCAGCCGCAGCCGACCGCTCCTGCGGTCACGGCTGGTCGTACCAGGCAAACGCCGTGATCCGCCAGCCCTCTGAGGTGCGGACGAACTGCATGGTCTTGGTCCCGCCTCCTTCGAACGGCTCACCGTCCAAGATCCCGGACTTGCGGTACTCGCCGAACCGCGACGCGATATCGCCCGCGATCTCCGTTTTTTCGGAGGTCTCCCACTCGGAGAACTCGACCAGCCGACCGTCGGTCAGCAGCCGCCGGCGAGGCTCGATGAACTCGTCCACGGTGTAGACCGTGAGCTCCGGGCCGGTCTTGACGATCACGCCACCCGGAAGAACCAGCCGGCGGATCCGGGCCACGTCGGCGGTCTTGCCGCCCCGGTTGTCGAAGGCATCGAAGAACTCGGCCGTCACAGCGTCTATCTCGATCTTGGACATGGCGCGACATTAACAGCGAGGGGGCACCGGGCATCGTCGGTTTCGACAGGCTGCGGTACGTCGTCGAGCAGACCGTCGTGCACGAGTCCATGCGCCTCGCAGCCTGCTGGCAACGGCGGCTCGGCCGCCACAACGCCACACTGCGTGCCGTCGGCCCTCGCGACCCGAGGCGATGTGGAACGATCGGGAAATGGTCGTACCTGGCAGCGAGGACGGGCGAGCCGTTCGACGTGAAACCGAGCGGGTCGTCAACGAGGTCGCCCAAGGGCTCCGCACGTTGGCCGACGCGACAACCTGGTTCTCCGCCCTCTCCCCGGCAGGAAGGCGGGCGGTACTGCAAGAAGTCGCCGGCTACGCGATGCAAGTGCACATCACGGCGGCGGACGGGCGCGCAGGAGTATCCCGGTCCGGAGTGAAGCCCACAGCCAACCCTTCGGTGATGATCTGCATGGACCCGCCCCGCTACGGCTTCGCGGCCCTCCCTGCCGACGAACACGTCAAAGCCTTCCGTGTCCTTGTCTCGGTGTTCTCCGTCGCCGACACCCGCCGCAGGCAGACGTACTGCAAAGGCACCTGCGGACACGCGTGGCACACCCTGCTTCCCTCGACCTAGGGAATGGCAACGGCCCGTCCCGACCAAGGCCCAGGACCAGCGCACGCTAGTACTCCAGCCGTAGTTGTGGATCTTGAGGGCTGGGTGGTGCGGAGACAGGTGCGGCCGCCGGTGATCATCGGTGTGTGAAGGCAGAAGATCAGACGGTGGCCGCAGGTCACAGCGTAGGCCCTGCTCGTTGGGACGAGCACTTCGAGGGGCTGATGACACGGATAGCCGGGCGGTTCGCCCGCTCTGAACCCCGGTGCAGGGTAGGCAAGTTCGTCCGGGGTCTGCTCGCCGACCTGCCGCGCAAGAACTGCTGGACGATCGCGGAATGGGCCGGTGAGCCCACGCCGGACGGGATGCAGCACTTGCTGGAGCGAGCCAAGTGGGATGCGGACGCGATCCGCGATGACCTGCGCGAGTACGTCGTCGAGCACCTCGGCACCGAGCAGGCCGTCCTGGTCGTCGACGAGACCGGTGACGTGAAGAAGGGGAACGCGACCGTCGGGGTGCAGCGCCAGTACACCGGAACCGCTGGGCGGATCGAGAACTCCCAGGTCGCGGTCTACCTCGTGCACGCCACTGCGCGTGGACACGCCGCCGTGGACCACGAGTTGTATCTGCCCCGGACATGGACCGAGGATCCCGAGCGGTGCCGCGCGGCGGGCCTGGATCCCGACGACGTGCACTTCGCCACCAAGACGCAGCTGGCCGCCGTGATGCTCAAGCGGTTCTGGGCGAGCGGCCACAGCGTCGGCTGGGTCACCGGCGACGAGGTCTACGGCGGCAACCCCGCCCTGCTGTCGATGATCGCCGCGCACGGGAGCGGATACGTCATGGCCGTCTCCTGCCGCACCGAAGTACGCACTCCCGCCCGGAAGTTCCGCGTCGACACGCTCATGCGCAAGGTGCCCCGACGCGGCTGGCAGCGACTGTCCGCAGGCTCCGGTGCGAAGGGCCCGCGTCTTTACGACTGGGCCGCCGTCGATGTGAATCCCTCCCAAGCAACGGGCGCCAGCCAGCTGCTGATCCGCCGCAACCGCACCACCGGCGAACTCGCCTACTACCGCTGCTTCAGCCCCACGGCCGGTGCCGCTGTCCGTCCTCGTCCGCGTCGCCGGAACCCGATGGAGAATCGAGGAGACCTTCCAGGCCGGCAAGGGCCTCGCCGGCCTGGACGAACACCAGGTCCGCCGCTACACCCCCCTGGCTGCGGTGGGTGACCTCGCGATGCTCGCGCACGCCTTCCTCGCCGCCGTCCGCGCAGGCGAGCATCACGACCGCCCTGCCTCCGACGGGCTCATCGCCCTCACCTGCAACGAGATCCAACGACTTTTCGCCCTGCCCGCAGCGTCACCGGGCGACCCGCGCGACCATCGC
>NZ_JBSGZJ010000517.1:0-4775 GCF_053610925.1 Streptomyces sp. NPDC054847
TCTCAAGGGCTGGAGCCCGCCGATCCGGGACCACGATCCACACCTTGGGGTTGCACAGCAGATGACTGCAATTTCTCTCGGAATTCCGTCCGTTCCGACGAAGCTCGCCGACCGCAGGGTCAGCAGGAAGATCCAGGTCGGCTCCGTCGCCGTCGGCGGTGACGCGCCCGTTTCCGTGCAGTCGATGACGACGACCAGGACGTCCGACATCGGCGCCACCCTCCAGCAGATCGCGGAGCTCACGGCCTCCGGCTGCCAGATCGTCCGGGTCGCCTGCCCGACCCAGGACGACGCGGACGCGCTGGCCACCATCGCCAGGAAGTCCCAGATCCCGGTGATCGCGGACATCCACTTCCAGCCGAAGTACGTCTTCGCGGCCATCGACGCCGGCTGCGCCGCGGTGCGGGTGAACCCGGGCAACATCAAGCAGTTCGACGACAAGGTCAAGGAGATCGCGAAGGCCGCCGGCGAGACCGGCACCCCGATCCGGATCGGCGTCAACGCGGGCTCCCTGGACCGCCGGCTGCTGGAGAAGTACGGCAAGGCCACCCCCGAGGCGCTCGTCGAGTCCGCCCTGTGGGAAGCGTCCCTCTTCGAGGAGCACGGCTTCCGCGACATCAAGATCTCGGTCAAGCACAACGACCCCGTCGTGATGGTCAACGCCTACCGCCTCCTCGCCGCGCAGAGCGACTACCCGCTGCACCTCGGTGTCACAGAGGCCGGTCCCGCCTTCCAGGGCACGATCAAGTCCGCCGTCGCCTTCGGCGCGCTGCTCAGCGAGGGCATCGGCGACACCATCCGCGTCTCCCTGTCGGCGCCGCCGGCGGAGGAGGTCAAGGTCGGCATCCAGATCCTGGAGTCGCTGAACCTCCGCCAGCGCCGCCTGGAGATCGTCTCCTGCCCCTCCTGCGGCCGCGCCCAGGTCGACGTCTACAAGCTCGCCGACGAGGTCAGCGCCGGACTCGAGGGCATGGAGGTCCCGCTGCGCGTCGCCGTCATGGGCTGCGTGGTCAACGGACCCGGCGAGGCCCGTGAGGCCGACCTCGGTGTGGCCTCGGGCAACGGCAAGGGACAGATCTTCGTCAAGGGCGAGGTCATCAAGACCGTGCCGGAGTCGAAGATCGTCGAGACCCTCATCGAAGAGGCCATGAAGATCGCGGAACAGATGGAGAAGGACGGCGTCGCCTCCGGCACCCCGGACGTGGTCGCCGTGGGCGAGCCCGGCGCCTGACCCGCACCCCCAGGACCCCGCCGGAGGGCTCGCAGCCCCGAGCCCGCCGGCACCCGGATCCACAAGGCCCCGTCGCCCCTTCCGGTCGGCGGGGTCTTCCCGTGCACGCGCCACGCCGTGGACGTGCCGGGTACAGTTCCAGAACCAGCAAACCGTGTGATGAGGCGCCCTCGTGTTGACGCAGACCACCACCCGGGTCCTCGGCCCGGGCGACCTCGGCGCCGCGCTCGCCATCCTCGAGAGCGAGCCGGTGACGAATGCTTTCGTCACCGCCCGTGTGCAGGTCGCCGGACTCGACCCGTGGCGACTCGGGGGCGAGATGTGGGGTTATTACACGGACGGACACCTGCGCTCCCTGTGCTACTCCGGCGCCAACCTCGTGCCCATCTGCGCCGGCCCGGAAGCGGTACGCGCCTTCGCCGACCGCGCGCGCCGGGCCGGTCGCCGCTGCTCGTCCATCGTCGGCCCCGCGGAGTCCACGGCCCTGCTGTGGCGGCTCCTCGAACCGAACTGGGGCCCGGCCAGGGACGTACGGGCCAACCAGCCGCTCATGATCACCGAGCGGATGCCGGACGACATCGAGCCCGACCCCGGCGTCCGCCGTATCCGCAAGGACGAGATGGACGTGATCATGCCGGCGTGCGTGGCCATGTTCACCGAGGAGGTCGGCGTCTCGCCGATGGCCGGCGACGGCGGACTCCTCTACCAGGCCCGCGTCGCCGAGCTCGTCGGCACCGGACGGTCCTTCGCCCGCATCGACGACGGCAAGGTCGTCTTCAAGGCCGAGATCGGCGCGGCCACCCCCCAGGCCTGCCAGATCCAGGGCGTCTGGGTCGACCCCGAGTACCGGGGCAGGGGGCTGTCGGAGACCGGCATGGCGGCCGTCCTGCGCTACGCCCTGGCGGACGTCTCCCCGGTCGTCAGCCTGTACGTCAATGACTACAACACCGCCGCCAGGGCGTCCTACCGCAGGGTCGGCTTCCGCGAGGTCGGCGCCTTCATGAGCGTGCTGTTCTGATTCCCGGCACCCCGTGCTGAGCGGTCACGACGGCAAGTAGGGTTCGGCCCATGGCAGCACTCACCGGGGACGGCTCGCAGGCCCCCGACGTCGTCATCGAACCGCTCGATCTGACGGCGCGGGTCGACGAGGCGCTCGCCGTGCAGGCACTCGCCTTCGGGCTCAGCGACGACGAGATCGACATCCGCCGCTACATCGTGCTGCGCCACCTGCAGAACCCCGGAGCCCGGGCGCTCGGAGCGACCACGGAGGGGGGCAGGCTCGTCGGATTCGTCTACGGCATGCCCAACGACCGCAGCCACTGGTGGTCCACCGTGGTCGAGCCGTATCTGCGCCGCAACGGCACCGACGGCTGGCTCGACGACTCCTTCGTCATCACCGAACTCCACGTCCACCCCGGCTTCCAGGGACGCGGCATCGGACGCGAACTGATCATCACCATCACCGACGGATGCGGCCTGCCCCGCTCGATCCTGTCCGCGATCGACACCGAGAGCCCGGCCCGCGCCCTGTACCGCAGGCTCGGCTACCAGGACCTCGCCGGGCAGGTGCTCTTTCCGAGCGCCCCCAGTCCCTACGCCGTGATGGGCGCCCCGCTGCCGCTGCGCCGCGCGAACTGATTTCCGCCTGCGGCTGCGCCCCGGCTAACCTCCTGCACATCACACGTTCCGAGCAGGAGTTCACCATGGCCCAGGTCCAGCGCATGTCCCGTCTGATGGTCAAGACACTGCGCGACGACCCGGCGGACGCAGAGACGCTCAGCCACAAGCTCCTCGTGCGCGCCGGTTACGTCCGCCGCAACGCCGCGGGCATCTGGTCCTGGCTGCCGCTCGGCAAGCGCGTCCTGGAGAACGTCACCCGCGTCGTGCGCGAGGAGATGGACGCCATCGGCGCACAGGAGGTCCTGCTGCCGGCGCTGCTGCCCAAGGAGCCCTACGAGGCGACGGGCCGCTGGGAGGAGTACGGCGCGGAGCTGTTCCGTCTCAAGGACCGCAAGGGCGCCGACTACCTCCTCGGCCCGACCCACGAAGAGATCTTCACCCAGCTCGTCAAGGACCAGTGCACGTCCTACAAGGACCTGCCGGTGATCCTGTACCAGATCCAGACGAAGTACCGCGACGAGGCGCGTCCCCGTTCGGGCATCCTGCGCGGCCGCGAGTTCCAGATGAAGGACTCGTACTCGTTCGACACCTCCGACGAGGGTCTCGCCCAGTCCTACGCCCTGCACCGCGAGGCGTACGTCCGGATCTTCGAGCGCCTCGGCCTCGAGCACAAGATCGTCTCCGCGGTGTCGGGCGCGATGGGTGGCTCCGCCTCCGAGGAGTTCCTGGCGCCGGCCCCCGCCGGCGAGGACACCTTCGTGTACTGCCCGTCCTGCGACTACGCCGCCAACACCGAGGCCGTCACGTTCGCGCTCGCCCCGGTCGAGGGCGCCGCGCACGGCCCGGTCGAGGAGCTGGACACCCCCGACACCCCGACCATCGAGACGCTCGCCGACCACCTGGGTGTCCCGGCGTCCGCCACGCTGAAGAACCTGCTGGTCAAGGTCGACGGTGAGATCGTCGCGGTCGGCGTCCCCGGCAACCGCGAGGTCGACCTCGGCAAGCTGGGCGACCACCTGGCGCCCGCCGAGGTCGAACTGGTCACCGCGGAGGACTTCGTGGACCGCCCGGACCTGGTCCGCGGCTACGTCGGCCCGCAGGGCCTCGAGAAGGTCCGCTACATCGCCGACCCGCGCGTCGCCCCCGGCACCGCGTGGATCACGGGCGCCAACCGGGCGGGCTTCCACGCGAAGAACGTCGTCGCCGGCCGGGACTTCGAGGTCGACGACTACCTCGACGTCGTGGTCGTCGAGGACGGCGACCCGTGCCCCTCGTGCGGCACCGGGCTCAAGCTGGACCGCGCGATCGAGATCGGCCACATCTTCCAGCTCGGCCGCAAGTACGCGGACGCCTTCCAGCTCGACGTGCTCGGCCAGAACGGCAAGCCCGTCCGCGTGACGATGGGTTCGTACGGCGTCGGCGTTTCCCGCGCGGTGGCGGCGCTCGCCGAGCAGACCGCCGACGAGCAGGGCCTGTGCTGGCCCCGCGAGATCGCCCCGGCCGACGTCCACGTGGTCGCCGCGGGCAAGGCACTGCAGACCGAACTCGCCCTCGACGTCGCCGAGCAGCTCGGCGCGGCGGGCCTGCGGGTCCTGGTCGACGACCGCGCGGGCGTCTCCCCGGGCGTCAAGTTCACGGACGCGGAGCTGATCGGCGTCCCCAAGATCCTGGTGGCCGGCCGTCGCTCGGCCGAGGGCGTCGTGGAGCTGAAGGATCGCCGGACGGGTGAGCGTGAGGAGCTCACGGTGGCGGACGCGGTGGCGCGGCTGCGGGGGTAGCGCGGACCGGGTGCGCGCCTGCGGCGGGCCGGTTCCCCTCCCCGCCCCTTTCCGCTGTACCGATGTGCGGCTCCGCCGCGTGGGGGCTCCGCCCGGACCCGGCACCGCGCTGCGCGCGGTGTTTCGGGGGCTCTTCCCCCTACGCC
>NZ_JBSGZJ010000518.1:0-4773 GCF_053610925.1 Streptomyces sp. NPDC054847
GTGTCAAGGTCAAGCATCGGACACGGAAGGCCCCCGCGGGCGGCTGCCCGCGGGGGCCCTCACGAACGAGCGGGCCTACAGGCCGTAGCGCTCGCGTGCCTCCTTTATGGCCGAGGCGGGTACCTCGCCGCGCTTCGCCAGCTGGGCCAGCGCCGCGACCGTGATCGACTGCGCGTCGACACCGAAGTGGCGGCGGGCCGCGTCACGCGTGTCCGACAGGCCGAAGCCGTCCGTGCCGAGCGAGGACCAGTCCTGCTCCACCCACTGGCTGATCTGGTCCGGCACCTGCCGCATCCAGTCGGAGACCGCCAGCACCGGGCCGGGAGCGCCCTCCAGGGCCTGGGTGACGTACGGGGTGCGCTGCTCGCCGCGCAGCAGGGCCGCGTCGGCCTCGAGCGCGTCGCGGCGCAGCTCGCCCCACGAGGTCGCGGACCAGACGTCGGCGGCCACGTTCCAGTCGTCCGCCAGGAGCCTCTGGGCCTCGAGCGCCCAGTGGATCGCCGTACCGGAGGCGAGCAGCTGGAGCCGCGGGGCGTCCGCGCCGGCCGCGCCCTCCTTGAAGCGGTACAGGCCCTTGACGATGCCTTCCTCGACGCCCTCCGGCATGGCGGGCTGCGGCTTGGGCTCGTTGTAGACCGTGAGGTAGTAGAAGACGTCCTCAGGATTCTCGCCGTACATCCGGCGCAGACCGTCCTTGACGATCACCGCGATCTCGTACGCGAACGCCGGGTCGTAGTTGAGCGACGCCGGGTTGGTGGCGGCGATCAGGTGCGAGTGACCGTCGGCGTGCTGGAGGCCCTCACCGGTCAGCGTGGTGCGGCCCGCGGTGGCGCCGACGATGAAGCCCTTGCCGAGCTGGTCGGCGAGCTGCCACATCTGGTCGCCGGTCCGCTGCCAGCCGAACATCGAGTAGAAGATGTAGAACGGGATCATCGTCTCGCCGTGCGTCGAGTACGACGTGGCGGCGGCGATGAAGTCGGCCATGGCGCCGGCCTCGGTGATCCCCTCGTTGAGGATCTGGCCGTCCTTGGCCTCCTTGTAGTACATCAGCTGGTCGCGGTCGACCGGCTCGTACGTCTGGCCCATCGGCGAGTAGATGCCGGCGGACGGGAACAGCGACTCCATACCGAAGGTACGCGCCTCGTCCGGGACGATCGGCACCCAGCGGCGGCCGGTCTGCTTGTCCCGCATGAGGTCCTTGACCAGCCGGACGAAGGCCATGGTCGTGGCCATCTCCTGCTTGCCGGAGCCCTTGTGCAGCGCCTTGAACGCGCGCTCCTCCGGCTGGGGCAGAGGCGCGGAGGCGTGCACCCGGCGGGCCGGGGCGGGGCCGCCGAGGGCCGCGCGGCGCTCCTGGAGGTAGCGGACCTCGGGGGAGTCGGCGCCGGGGTGGCCGTAGGGCACCACACCGCTGTCGAAGGCGCTGTCCGCGATCGGGAGCCCGAGCAGGTCACGCATGCCCTTGAACTCGTCGATCGTCAGCTTCTTCATCTGGTGGTTGGCGTTCTTGGACTCGAAGCCCTTGCCGAGGGTGTGGCCCTTCACCGTCTGCGCGAGGATCACGGTCGGCGCGCCCTTGTGGGCGAGCGCCGCACGGTACGCCGCGTACACCTTGCGGGCCTCGTGGCCGCCGCGGGAGGTGTGGAAGCACTCGGCGATCTTGGCGTCGCTGAGGATCTTCCCGAGCTCGACGAGCGCGGGCTCCGCGCCGAAGAAGTGCTCACGGATGTAGGCCACGTCGCGGGTCGCGTACGTCTGGAACTGCGCGTCCGGGACCTCGCGCAGCCGGCGCACCAGGGCGCCCGTGGTGTCGAGCTGGAACACCTCGTCCCAGGCCGAACCCCACAGCGACTTGACGACGTTCCAGCCGGCGCCGCGGAACTGGGCCTCCAGCTCCTGCACGATCTTGAAGTTGGCGCGGACCGGGCCGTCGAGACGCTGCAGGTTGCAGTTGATCACGAAGGTCAGGTTGTCCAGCTGCTCACGGGAGGCGAGTGCGAGTGCCGCGGTCGACTCGGGCTCGTCCATCTCGCCGTCACCGAGGAACGCCCAGACGTGGGAGTTCGAGGTGTCCTTGATGCCGCGGCCCTGGAGGTAGCGGTTGAACCGCGCCTGGTAGATCGCCGACAGCGGGCCGAGGCCCATGGAGACGGTGGGGAACTCCCACAGCCAGGGCAGCCGGCGCGGGTGCGGGTACGAGGGGAGGCCCTTGCCGCCGGCCTCCTGGCGGAAATTGTCGAGGTGGTCCTCGGTGAGACGACCGTCGAGGAACGCGCGGGCGTAGATGCCGGGGGAGGCGTGGCCCTGGATGTAGAGCTGGTCGCCGGAGCCGTCCCCCTCCTTGCCGCGGAAGAAGTGGTTGAAGCCGGTCTCGTAGAGCCAGGCCGCGGAGGCGAAGGTGGCGATGTGGCCGCCGACGCCGTGCTTGGACCCGCGGGTCACCATGGCCGCGGCGTTCCAGCGGTTCCAGGCGGTGATCCGGGCTTCCATCGCCTCGTCGCCGTCGAAGGCGGGCTCGGCGGAGGTGGGGATGGTGTTGACGTAGTCCGTCTCCAGCAGGCGGGGCAGGGCCACACCGGCCTTCTCGGCGTGCTGGAGCGTGCGGCGCATCAGATACGCGGCGCGGTGCGGGCCTGCGTGCTCCGCGACGGCGTCGAGGGACGCCGCCCACTCGGCGGTTTCCTCGGCGTCGCGGTCCGGGAGCTGGTCGAGCTCGCTCGGAAGCTTGCCTACGGGGTCGGTCATGATCGCCGCCTTCCGGACAGGAGGGGGGTTGAGATAAGGGGGTGCCGTGTCTGGCAGGACAGGGCGACGGGTCTGGTGGACCCGGGGACGACTGTAAGTCTCTGATCGATGATCGATCAAAGCCTGGGGTGAAATTGGCATCGGGTGCCTCAAAAGTGGGCACGCTGTGCCGCGACGAAAGGGTCTAATCGGGCACGCAGATGCACGTTCGAGCAGGCAGGGCGCCAGCCGTGCAGCCGGCGAAGGACGGACCGCGTGCCCGCCGCCGCGTGCGAAGAGCTACGGGCGGGGCACCGGCGGTGACCCGGCTACGCGCGCGGGGCGCAGCCGAGGACGTGCGCCTTCACCAGCGAGCCGATCTGCGGGTCGCGCCTTCGGAAGGCCTCCACCAGGTCCTGGTGCTCCTCCGCGTACGACTTCTGCACCGTGCCCAGCCAGCGGATCGACAGGGCCGTGAAGACCTCGATCCCCAGACCCTCCCAGGTGTGCAGGAGGACGCCGTTGCCCGCCGCCCTGACCAGCTCCCGGTGGAAGGCCACGGTGTGGCGGACCTGCCCCGCCGAGTCCCCGGTCCGGTCCGCCTCGTACAGCGCCGTCACGTGCGGCTCCAGCGTCGTGCAGTCCTCCGCCAGTCGCCCCGCGGCCAGTTCGGCCGCGATCTGCTCCAGGCCCGCCCGCACCGGGTAGCTCTCCTCCAGGTCCGCGGCGGTCAGATTCCGCACCCGCACACCTTTGTTGGGCGCCGACTCGATCAGCCGCAGCGACTCCAGCTCGCGCAGTGCCTCACGCACCGGCGTCTGGGAGACCTCGAGTTCGGTGGCGATGCGGCGCTCGACGATGCGTTCCCCCGGCTTCCAGCGGCCGCTGACGATCCCCTCCACGATGTGCTCGCGGATCTGATCGCGCAGCGAGTGGACGACGGGGATGGTCATGGAGCGCTCCTTAAAGCCGCGTCGACCTGTGGCCCTTAGACAATACGGCTGCGCCCCCGCCCGGAAGTACTCCCGGGCGGGGGCGCAGCAGGTGAGGCTGGTTACAGCGGTGCCGCTCAGAGGCCGAGCTCGACCTCGAACTCACCGGCCTCCAGGATCTGCTTGACCGTCGTCAGGTAGCGGGCGGCGTCGGCGCCGTCCACCAGACGGTGGTCGTAGGAGAGCGCGACGTACGTCATGTCGCGGATCGCGATCGTCTCACCGAGGTCCGGGTGGTTCACGACCACCGGGCGGCGGACCGTGGCACCGATGCCCAGGATGGCGACCTGGTTCGGCGGCACGATGATCGTGTCGAACAGCGCACCGCGCGAGCCGGTGTTGCTGATGGTGAAGGTCGCCCCGGCGAGGTCGTCCGGCGTGATCTTGCTGGCGCGCACGGCGCCGGCGAGCTCGGCGGTCTTCTTGGCGATACCGGCGAGGTTCAGGTCGCCCGCACCCTTGATGACCGGCGTCATCAGACCCTTCTCGGAGTCCACGGCGATGCCGATGTTCTCCGAGTCGAAGTACGTGATGGTGCCCTCGGCCTCGTTGATCCGGGCGTTGACGACCGGGTGGGCCTTCAGCGCCTGGGCGGCGGCCTTGACGAAGAACGGCATCGGGGAGAGCTTGACGCCCTCACGGGCCGCGAACGCGTCCTTCGCACGGGCGCGCAGCTTCATCAGCTTGGTGATGTCGACCTCGACGACCGAGGTCAGCTGCGCCTGGTCGTGCAGCGCCTTCATCATGTTGTCGCCGATGACCTTGCGCATGCGGGTCATCTTGACCGTCTGACCACGCAGCGGGGACGCCTCGAGCTTCGGCGCCTTGGCCGCGGCCGGAGCGGCAGCGGGGGCGGGCGCCTGCGCGGCGGCCTTGGCGGCCTCCGCGGCGGCGATGACGTCCTGCTTGCGGATACGGCCACCGACGCCGGTGCCCTTGACCGAACCGAGGTCGACGCCGTTCTCGGCGGCGAGCTTACGGACCAGCGGGGTCACGTACGCGTCGCTCGCCTCGACGGCGGCGGGCGCGGCGGGAGCCGCCGGGGCCTGGGCCGGCG
>NZ_JBSGZJ010000519.1:0-4771 GCF_053610925.1 Streptomyces sp. NPDC054847
GTAGAGGGTCCAGCCGTCGCCGGTCGGCCGGGCCTGGATGCCGCCGGCCCGGCCGCCGCCCGCCCACGTTCCGGCCGTGTTGTCACCGGTCAGCGCGAGCGCCTCGGCGAGGTTGCCGGGGACGGCGAGCGTGCAGGTGAGCGAGGCGTCCGCGATGCGCGGCAGGAGCTCGGCGCGCTGTGCGGGGGTGCCGAGCGCCAGGATCAGGGGTGCGGCGAGGCCCGCGGTGGCGAGCAGGGGCGACGGCAGCAGGACCCGGCCGCTCTCCTCGCAGGCGAGCGCGAGTTCGGTGAGGGTGCGGTCCGCGCCGCCGTACCGGGCGGGGAGCGTGAGGCCGGGCAGGCCGAGCTGTTCCGCGAGGCGGGCCCACAGATCGGTGTCGTACCCGTCGGGTGTGCGGGCGGCCGCGGCGGAAGCGGCGGGATCCGCGTGTTCCGTCAGTGCTTCGCGCAGCGTGCGGCGGATCTCGTGCTGCTCGGTGGTGAAGGCGGCATCCATCGGCGGCTCCTGCCCACGACGTCCTGACGGGCCGTCATGTTAGGGCGTCGAGGAGCGGATGCACAGATGTCTTCCGCCCCCTCGGCATCCATTATCTGATGTACCGTCAGATACATGCCCTCCACTCCGCGCAAGGTCGCCGTCGTCGGCACGGCCCTCTCGGACTGCGGCCGCGTCGACGGCCTCACCCCCTACGCGCTGCACGCCCAGGCCGCCCGCCGGGCGCTCGCCGACTCCGGCCTGGACCGCTCCGTCGTGGACGGCCTCGCCTCGGCCGGTCTCGGCACGTTCGCGCCGGCCGAGGTCGCCGAGTACCTCGGCCTGCGGCCCCTCTGGGTGGACTCCACGGCCGTCGGCGGGGCGAGCTGGGAGGTCATGGCGGCGCACGCGGCCGACGCCGTCGCCGCCGGTCACGCCAATGCGGTGCTGCTGGTCTACGGGTCCACCGCCCGCGCCGACATCAAGGCGGGACGGCGCACCTCCGACCTGTCCTTCGGCACCCGCGGCCCGCTCCAGTTCGAGGTGCCGTACGGGCACACCCTCGTCGCCAAGTACGCGATGGCCGCGCGCCGCCACATGCACCGGTACGGCACGACCCTGGAGCAGCTCGCGCAGGTGGCCGTTCAGGCGCGGGCCAACGCCGCCGCCAACGAGGACGCGATGTTCCGTGAGCCGATCACCGTCGACGACGTGCTGGACGGCCCGGTGATCGCCGACCCGTTCACCAAGCTGCACTGCTGCATCCGCAGCGACGGCGGCTGCGCGGTGCTGCTGGCCGCGGAGGAGTACGTACCGGACACGGCGAAGGACCCGGTGTGGATCCTCGGCACCGGTGAGCACGTGTCCCACACCACCATGTCGGAGTGGGACGACCTCACCGTCTCCCCCGCAGCGGTGAGCGGCCGGCTCGCCTTCGAGCGGGCCGGTGTGCGGCCCGACGAGATCGACATCGCGGAGATCTACGACGCCTTCACCTACATGACCCTGGTGACGCTGGAGGACCTCGGCTTCTGTGCCAAGGGCGAGGGCGGCGCCTTCGTCGAGCAGGGACGGCTGCTGCGGGACGGGGAGCTGCCGGTCAACACCGACGGAGGCGGCCTCTCCGCCTGCCACCCGGGCATGCGGGGCCTGTTCCTCCTGGTGGAGGCCGTGCGGCAGCTGCGGGGCGAGGCCGGGGCCCATCAGGTCCGGGGGCCGGGCGGGCGGCTGCCGGCGCTCGCGGTGGCGTCGGGGACGGGCGGTTGGTTCTGCTCGTCGGGGACGGTGGTACTGGGGCGGGGCTGATCCCCCGCGGCGGAGGCCGGGGAGGTTGAATGCGTCCATGGACCATGAAGAGCGCGACCCGCAGGCGGCCTTCCGCGCCCTGCTGCACGCGCAGCGCGTCTGGGACGTCGAGCTGCCCGGGTTCGACCCGGCCGGTGCGCCCGGTGAGCCGCTGCCACTGTTCCACCGGTGGTTCGGCGAGGCCGTGGCGGCCGGACAGCCGGAGCCGCACACCATGACCCTGGCGACGGTGGACGCCCAGGGGCGTCCGGACGCGCGGATCGTGATGCTCCACGACGCCGACGAGCACGGCTGGCACTTCGCCTCGCACGCCACCAGCGCGAAGGGCCGGCAGCTGGCGGCCGGGCCGGAGGCGTCGCTCGTCTTCTACTGGGCGTCGCAGGGCCGCCAGGTCAGGGTCCGGGGCCGGGTCGTCCCCGCCTCCGCCGAAGAGAGCGCGGCCGACCTGCACGCCCGCTCGACGGGTGCGCTGGCCGCCGCTCTGACCGGACGGCAGAGCGAAGTGCTGGACTCCGTCGAAGAGTTGGCGCGCGCCTCGCAGGCCGCCTGGGAGAAGGCGCGGACCGAGCCGGACGCCCCGGTGCCGACGTGGACGCGGTACGTGCTCCAGCCGCGCGAGGCCGAGTTCTTCCAGGGCGACGACCGGCGCCGGCATGTGAGGCTGCGCTACCGGCGGACCGGCGGCGGGGAGTGGGAGCGGGAGCTGCTCTGGCCCTGAGGGGATCCGGCCGGCCGGAAGACGGGGACGCTGACGCCGTTCTCCCCCGCACGGAAGGCGACCGTCAGCTCCATCCCGACGGCCAGCCGGTCCGGCGCGCAGTCCACGACCTCGGTCATCATCCGTACGCCCTCGGTGAGTTCGACCAGCGCCGCCGTGTAGGGCACGCGGTCCGTGAAGGGCGGCAGATCGTTGCGGTGGACGACGGACCAGGTGTAGAGCGTGGCACGGCCGGCGGCCCGCTCCCAGCCGACGTCGTCGCTCCAGCAGTGCGGGCAGAACTCCCGCGGATAGTGGTGCGGCCGCCCGCAGTCGGCGCAGCGGCGGATCAGCAGTTCGCCGGCGGCGGCCGCGTCCCAGTAGGGGCGGGTGAAGTCGTCGATGCCGGGCGCCGACGGGTCCTGGGCCATCAGAAGAGTCCGATCGCGTCGTCGAGCGACCACACCTGCCAGGACATGGCGAAGAGGGCGACGAGGGAGATCAGGGCCATCATGGCGTTCTGCCCCTGCTCCGCCCAGTCGTGGATCATGAGCACCAGGTAGAGCAGATTGAGCAGCAGCCCGCCGATCAGCGCCACCGGGGTCAGGAACCCGCTGACCAGGCCGAGCCCGAGGGCGAGTTCCGCGTGCACCACGAGGTACGCCATCACCCTGGGCCTGGGCGCCACCACCTTGTCGAAGCCGGTGCGGACGGCCTGCCAGCGGTGCTCCGCGGCGACGCCGGCCGCCCAGGTGATGCCCGTACCGCGTTCGAGCCAGCCCTTGCGGTCCTTGTGGCGCCAGCTCTCCAGCCACCACAGGCCGAGGCCGATACGCAGAACGGCGGTCCATTCGGCACCGGTGAGCAGAATCGTCCGCATGCTCCGGCCTCCCCTCCCACTGCTTCCTGACGGTACGTCAGTTCAGCGGAAGGAGGCGGCAGGCGCAAGAGGGCCGCGACCGTGACCGATTCGCAACCGAACTCCGTCTTGACTGAGACCCATCAAACCGGCGGGTCATTACGCTCACGCTCATGGCCGACGAGAAGGACTCCGACAGACACCCGGGCATCGACCGGACGAACGACCGCCCGGTGTATGTCGTCGGCGGCGGCCCGGGCGGTCTCGCCGCCGCTGCCGCACTGCGGGAGCGGGGCGTACGAGCGGTGGTGCTCGAGCGGTCCGAGTCGGTCGGCGCGTCCTGGCGGCGGCACTACGACCGGCTTCATCTGCACACCACCCGCAGGCTCTCCGCGCTGCCCGGCCTGCCGATGCCCCGCTCGTTCGGCCGCTGGGTCTCGCGTGACGACGTGGTCCGCTACCTGGACAAGTACGCGGAGTTCCACGCACTGGAGATCGTCACCGGTGTGGAGGTGTCCCGCATCGAGCCGGCCGGGAACGACTGGATGCTGCACGCCACCGGAGGCCGCCGGCTGACCGGGCGGGCGGTCGTGGTGGCGACGGGCTACAACCACACCCCGCACCTGCCCGACTGGGCGGGCCGCGACACGTACCAGGGCCGGCTGCTGCATGCCGGCGAGTACCGCAACCCCGGGCCCTTCGCGGGCAAGGACGTGCTCGTCGTCGGCGTGGGCAACACCGGCGCCGAGATCGCCGTCGACCTCGTGGAGGGCGGCGCCGCGCGCGTACGGCTGGCCGTGCGCACCGTCCCGCACATCGTGCGCCGCTCCACCGCGGGCTGGCCCGCCCAGCGCACCGGCATCCTGGTCCGCCGGCTCCCGGTGCGGCTGGTGGACCGGGCGGGCAGGGTCATGAGCAGGATCGCCGTACCCGACCTCGCCGCGCAGGGGCTGCCGCGCCCGGACACGGGCCTGTACTCGCGCGTCAAGAAGGGCGCCATTCCCGTGCAGGACGTGGGCCTGATCGACGCCGTGCGCACGGGCAGGGTCGAGCCCGTCGCGGCCCTCGAGTCGTTCGACGACGGCAAGGCGGTGCTGGCCGACGGTACGCGGATCTCCCCGGACGCCGTGATCGCCGCGACCGGCTACCGGCGTGGACTGGAGGACCTGGTGGGGCACCTCGGCGTGCTCGACGAGCGCGGCCGGCCCGTCGTCCACGGCGGCCGCACGCCGGCGCAGGCGCCGGGCCTGTACTTCACCGGCTTCACCAATCCGATCAGCGGCATGCTCCGCGAGATGGCGATCGACGCCCGCAAGATCGCTAAGGCGCTGGCGTAGCGAGGCCGCGGTGGCCGGCACGCCGGCCCGGCCCATGACGCGGGTCCACCCTGCCCGTGCCACGCCTCCGCCGCCCGGCGGGGACTCGGGCACGGC
>NZ_JBSGZJ010000520.1:0-4743 GCF_053610925.1 Streptomyces sp. NPDC054847
GATTTCTCTCTCCCCCCGCCCCTTCCCGAACCGGGGCAAGCCCCGGACCTCGTACCGCGCTCCGCGCGGTGTCCTCAAGTTCCCCCTATGGCCTGGCGGTCGTGGGAGGTGCCCCGGGCGGGCTGGATTTCGCTCCGCGAAATCAGCCTCGCCGGCGATCGAGGCGCGGGAGTCCGAAGGCGGAGCCTCCGAAGCACCGCGCGGAGCGCGGTACTCGTCAGGGCCGAGCCCGGTTGTGGGAAGTGGGCCCCAGGGTCGCCAGGCCGTAGGGGCAGGGCAGGGGGAACAGCCCGCAGGCGCCACCCGCGTCGTTCACTTCTTCCGTCACGACAAGGAGCGCGTCGCCATGTCCAGCGACTACTTCATCCCTGACCCGGAGGGTCAAGTCCCCAACACCGAAGGCTACTTCGGTGCCTTCGGCGGCAAGTTCATCCCGGAGGCGCTCGTCGCCGCCGTGGACGAGGTCGCCGTCGAGTACGCGAAGGCCAAGTCCGACCCGGCCTTCGCGGCCGAGCTGAACGGCCTGATGGTCGACTACACGGGTCGCCCGAGCGCCCTCACCGAGGTGGCCCGGTTCGCCGAGCACGCGGGCGGTGCCCGCGTCTTCCTCAAGCGCGAGGACCTCAACCACACCGGCTCGCACAAGATCAACAACGTGCTGGGCCAGGCACTGCTCACGAAGCGGATGGGCAAGACGCGCGTCATCGCGGAGACGGGCGCCGGTCAGCACGGCGTGGCGACCGCCACCGCCTGCGCGCTGTTCGGACTCGAGTGCACCATCTACATGGGCGAGATCGACACCCGGCGCCAGGCGCTGAACGTCGCCCGGATGCGGATGCTCGGCGCCGAGGTCGTCGCAGTGAAGTCCGGCAGCCGCACCCTCAAGGACGCCATCAACGAGGCGTTCCGCGACTGGGTGGCCAACGTGGACCGCACGCACTACCTCTTCGGCACGGTCGCCGGCCCGCACCCCTTCCCCGCCATGGTGCGCGACTTCCACCGAGTCATCGGCGTGGAGGCCAGGCGGCAGATCCTGGAGCGGGCCGGGCGCCTCCCCGACGCCGCCGTCGCCTGCGTCGGCGGCGGGTCGAACGCCATCGGCCTGTTCCACGCCTTCATCCCGGACGCCGGCGTCCGGCTGGTCGGCTGCGAGCCCGCCGGCCACGGCATCGAGACCGGGGAGCACGCGGCGACCCTGACCGCGGGCGAGCCCGGCATCCTGCACGGCTCCCGTTCGTACGTCCTCCAGGACGACGAGGGCCAGATCACCGAGCCGTACTCGATCTCGGCCGGCCTGGACTACCCGGGCATCGGCCCTGAGCACTCGTACCTGAAGGACTCGGGCCGGGGCGAGTACCGCGCGGTCACCGACGACGCGGCGATGCAGGCGCTGCGACTGCTGTCCCGTACCGAAGGCATCATCCCGGCCATCGAGTCGGCGCACGCCCTGGCCGGCGCGCTGGAGGTCGGGCGCGAGCTCGGCAAGGACGGGCTGATCCTCGTCAACCTCTCCGGCCGTGGTGACAAGGACATGGACACCGCCGCCCGTTACTTCGGTCTGTACGACACCGACGCCCAGGTCGAGGCCGACGCCTCGGCCGACAACGGCGCCGCAGAGATCCAGGGGGACGCCAAGTGAGCGGGAACATCCAGCTGCTGAACGACACGCTCGCCGCGGCGAAGAACGAGGACCGCGCAGCGCTCATCGCCTACCTCCCCGCCGGGTTCCCGACCGTCGACGTCGGCATCGAGGCGGTCAAGGCCGCGTTCGACGGCGGCGCCGACGTGGTGGAGGTCGGGCTGCCGCACAGCGACCCCGTCCTCGACGGCCCGGTCATCCAGACCGCCGACGACATCGCCCTGCGCGGCGGCGTCAGGATCGCCGACGTGATGCGCACGGTCCGTGAGGCCCACGCCGCCACCGGCAAGCCGGTCCTCGTGATGACCTACTGGAACCCGATCGACCGCTACGGCGTCGAGCGTTTCACCTCGGAGCTCGCCGAAGCGGGCGGCGCCGGCTGCATCCTGCCCGACCTGCCGGTCGAGGAGGCCGGGCTGTGGAGGGAGCACGCCGAAAAGCACGGCCTCGCCACCGTCTTCGTCGTGGCGCCGAGCAGCAAGGACGCCCGTCTCGCGAAGATCACGGCAGCCGGATCGGGTTTCGTCTACGCGGCGTCGCTGATGGGCGTCACGGGCACCCGCGAGTCCGTCGGCGAGCAGGCACAGGACCTGGTGCGCCGTACCCGCGCCACGACCGCGCTGCCGGTGTGCGTGGGTCTCGGGGTCTCCAACCCGGCGCAGGCCGCGGAGGTCGCGGCGTTCGCCGACGGTGTGATCGTCGGCTCGGCGTTCGTCAAGCGGATGCTCGACGCACCCGACGACGGCGCGTCCGTCGCGGCCGTACGGGAACTGGCGGGCGAACTGGCACGGGGTGTGCGCGGAAAGTCGTAGCTCGTACGAGTGGATCAGGGACCGGGGAGGCGTGCACACGCCTCCCCGGTTCGTTTGCGGTGTGTGAGCGAGAACCAAGAGCGGAAGCGGGGAGCGCGCGAGCGGCTCCAGCAGGAACGGGCGCGGGAGAAAGCACGCGAGAAGCGCCGCAGGACCCTGATCGTGGCCTCGGCCGTGGTGGGCGTGCTCGGGCTGGCCGCCGTGGCCGGCCTGGTGGCAGCCAACAGCGGCAAGGACGAGGGGGGCGGCACGACGGACGCGGGGCCGCTCCTCGCGCCGAGCGGCGCGCAGGGCGAGGAGCAGCTCGCCATCCCGGTCGGCGCGGCCGACGCCCCGTCCACCCTCACGGTGTGGGAGGACTTCCGGTGCCCGGCCTGCGCCCAGTTCGAGAACGCTCTGCGCGACACGATCCATGAGCTGGAGAAGGCCGGCCAGATCAAGATCGACTATCACCTTGCCACGATCATCGACGGGAACATGGGCGGCAGCGGCTCCCTGCGCGCGGCGAACGCGGCGGCGTGCGCCCAGGACGCCGGGAAGTTCGCCCCGTACCACGACGTGCTGTACATGAACCAGCCGCCCGAGCCGGACGACGCCTTCGCCGACAACGGCAAGCTGATCGAACTCGCGGGCAAGGTCGAGGGACTGGACACGCCCGCGTTCCGCAGCTGTGTGGAGGAGGGCAAGCACGACGGCTGGGTGAAGAAGTCCAACGAGGCCTTCCAGGCCGGCGGCTTCACCGGCACCCCGACCGTGCTGCTCAACGGAGAGTCGATCTTCCCGACGAAGGGGAAGGAGCAGATCTCCGTCGCGAACTTCAAGAAGTGGGTCAAGGAGGCCAACAAGAACAAGCCGCCGGGCACCGAGCGGCCGGCGGTGCCGACCGGGGGCGGGAGCGCGAGCCCGGGAGCGTCGTCGTCCTGAGGCCGGACGGGCCGGTGGAGGTTCTCCGGCCGGGTGGCCGACCCCGACCGGGTGGTCCGCGCGCCGCCGGCGGCCGGCCGCGGCGCCACGCCCGTGATCATGATGACGACCATGGCCGTGTCCGTTGCCACGGCCGTGTCCCGTTACCCAGAAGTTGCCGGGCGGGTTGCCGTACGTCCCGCCCGGCAGGGTAGCGTCGGTCCTGCCATGGACATCGCCTACATTCCCAGCCCGTCGACCGGAGTGATCCACCTCGGACCGCTTCCGCTGCGAGGCTATGCGTTCTGCATCATCATCGGCGTCTTCGTAGCCGTCTGGTACGGCAACCGGCGCTGGGTCGCCCGGGGCGGCAAGGCCGGAACGGTGGCCGACATCGCTGTCTGGGCCGTGCCGTTCGGCCTGGTCGGCGGTCGGCTCTACCACGTGATCACCGACTACCAGCTGTATTTCAGCGAGGGTGAGAACTGGGTCGACGCCTTCAAGATCTGGGAGGGCGGCCTCGGTATCTGGGGCGCGATCGCGCTCGGCGCGGTCGGCGCCTGGATCGGCTGCCGCCGCCGTGGGATCCCGCTGCCCGCCTGGGCCGACGCCCTCGCGCCCGGTATCGCCTTCGCGCAGGCGATCGGCCGCTGGGGCAACTGGTTCAACCAGGAGCTGTACGGCAGGGAGACCGACGTCCCCTGGGCGCTCAAGATCACCGAGGGCGCGAACCGCGAGGCGGGCCTGTACCACCCGACGTTCCTGTACGAGTCCCTGTGGTGCATCGGCGTGGCGCTGCTGGTCATCTGGGCCGACCGCCGCTTCAAGATGGGCCACGGGCGGGCGTTCGCGCTGTACGTCGCGGCGTACTGCGCCGGCCGCGGCTGGATCGAGTACATGCGCGTCGACGAGGCGCACGACATCCTCGGCGTGCGGCTGAACGTCTGGACCTCCATCGTGGTCTTCCTGCTGGCGGTCACGTACATCGTGATCTCGTCGCGGAAGCGCCCGGGACGCGAGGAGATCGTGGAGCCGGCGGCGGTGGACAAGCCGAAGTCCGACGCGACCGCGGAGGCCACCTCCTCCGACGGCGAGCCCGGGGACGGCGCCGGAAAGGCGAAGTCCGAGACGGAGCCGGAGCCGGCGTCGGATACGGCACCGGAATCCGCGGACGCGGCGGAGTCGCCCGGCAAGGCGTGAAGCGGGGGCGGGGCGGCGCGGATGCATGGCGCCTGCGCCGGACCCGCAGCCGGGCTCCGCGCGGACTCGCAACCGCGCTCCGCGCGGACCCGTAACCGGGCTCCCTGCGGGGCCCGCAGCCGGGCTCCGCGCGGTGTTTCGTGGCTCTGCGCCCGAATCCCCGCGCCTCGATAACCGACAGGGCTGGAG
>NZ_JBSGZJ010000521.1:0-4735 GCF_053610925.1 Streptomyces sp. NPDC054847
CCCGCGGCGTGCACTGCGCCGGCTGCTCCGTGCGGTCCGCGGCGGCGACGAGTTCTCCGACGACGTGGACGACGACCTGGGGCACCTGGTCACGGCCTGGCGCGCGGCCACGAGCGGACTGCGACTGCTGCTCGTCATCGACGACGCCCGCAGCGCCGACCAGGTGCGCCCCCTGCTGCCGGCCGGGCCGGGAAGCCGGGTCATGGTCACGGGTCGGCAGCGCCTGGCCGGTCTCGACGCCGATCTGCGGCTGACCGTGGAGCCCCTGGACACGGCCGAGGCGGTCGGCCTGCTGCGCGAGCTTCTCGGGGAATCCCGCACGGACCGCGAGCCCGAGGCGGCTCTTGAGCTCGCCCGGCGGTGCGGCGGTCTGCCGCTGGCGCTGCGCATCGCGAGCGCCCGGCTCCAGAACCGCCCGTCCTGGACCCTGAGCCATTTGGCCGGCCGGATGTCGGACGACACGCGCAGCCTCGGCGAGCTACGGGCCGGCGACCGCAGTGTGGAAGCCGCGTTCCGGATGTCGTACGACCAGCTGACACCTGAACTGCGGCGTGTCTTCCGTGCGTTGGGCCTGGTTCCGACCGCCGTCTTCGACGGCCCCGTCCTCGCCTCGATGCTGAGCGGCTCCCGTGAGAACGCCGAAGGTCTTCTCGAGGACCTGGTCGACGCGAGCCTGCTGCAGCAGCCGCATCCCGGCCGCTACCGGCTGCACGATCTCGTACGCGCGCATGCGCGGCGCATCGCGGCCGAGGCGCCGGAGCAGGCCGCAGCGGACCGCGCCGCCGTGCTGCGCCTCTACACGGCCGCGGGCCGCACGGCCGGTGACTGGGGCCCCGTGGCCTTCCCCACCGGTCCAGACATCGCCGATGCCCCCTTCCGCAGTCGGCGGGAAGCCTCGGCATGGCTCAACGCGGCGGGCGGAGAACTGGTCGACGTCGTGGCCTACGCCGCCGCCGCGGACCGGTTCGACGAGGCCTGCTGGGTCGCCGAAGCCCTGGTCGACCATCTTGTGTGCCAGGGCCGGTACCACGAGTGCCGCACCGCGCTGGACCTTGCGCTTGCGTGTGCCGACCGGGCCACCGACCGGCGGATGTCCGCCTCGCTGCGCAACTGCCTGGGAATGATCGACGTCTACCAGGGGCGGCTGCGGGGGGCGCACACGTGGTTCACCGAAGCACTCCTCCACAGTGGCGGCGAGGACGATCTGCGGGAAAGGGCTCGTTCCGCCGTCGGCCTGGGGGTGGCCGAGTGGATGCTGGGCCGCATCGACGAAGCAGTGGCCCACCTGGACGAGGCGGTGGAGCTCGCGGCCGGGTTCGACGACGCCTGGTTGACCACGATGGCGATCTCCAGTCTCGGCGCGATCCGCTCCCAGCAGGGGCGGCACGAGCAGGCATTCGAGCTCAGTGCGACCGCCCTCGCTGTCGCCGAGAAGAGCGGCCGACCCAGAACGCTCAGCAACGCCCTGTGCTTCTTCGCCGACACCCTCCTGGCCATCGGCCGGTATGCGGAGGCCAGGGACGTGCTGCTGCAGGCCGCCGAACTCGCCCGCGAGGACGGGGACCTGCCGCTGCGCGCGGCGAGCCTGTCGCGGCTGGCGACGGTGGAGCACGCCCAGGGCAGCGTGAAATCCGCGGTCGACACCCACCATCAGGCCCTGGCCACGCTCACCGAGCACACGAGCACGGGGCTGGAAATGGACGTCCGCATCCGCCTCGGCAGCACCTACGCGGCAGCGGGCCGCCGCGCCGAGGCACGAAAGGAGTTCCGCACTGCCCTCTCCCTGCCCGGAGCAGGTGACTACCCACGGCAGTACGGCCTGGCACGGGACGGACTCAACCGCGTCAGTCACCCGGCCGACGAGAGCACCTGAGGCAGCGACCGGTGCCGATTCACGCTGCCGTGTCCCGGGCACGGCACCGCACCACGCGGCCCGGGCACCCTGGAGCGGCATCACCGTTCCACGGGCCTCGCCTGTTCCCCGACGTCGCGGTGCCGGGGGATCCCGCGGAGCCGGCAGAGCGACTGCCAACGTCGTTCCGCGGCTGGACGAGCACCACGGTGGCCACCTCGCCGCCCTGGCCGCTCGCCTCGCCGCCCCGGGCGACGATGACGCGCCCATGACGCGGGCATCCGTCCGCGCGGGCGTACGTGGGCCGGGGGTGAGGCACTGCTTCCGCACGCCCGGCCGGCGCCCGGGCTCCCGGCGTGCCCACCGGGGGTGGGCGGGGGCACCCTGGAGACATGGCCCGAGCCAACGATCAGGTCGAGGCGCTGCTCCAGGAGTACGCCGACCTCATCGCCATCCGCGGCGGGGAGGCCTTCAAGGCGCGCGCCTACGAGAAGGCCGCCCGCGCCGTCGGGGGTCACCCGGAGGACGTCTCGAAGCTCGACGCCGAGGGGCTGCGCGAGATCCCGAACGTCGGCAGGTCCGTCGCCGACAAGATCCTGGAGTACCTGCGGACCGGCCGTATGTCCGTCGTCGAGGAGGCCCGGTCGTCCGTGCCGGCCGGGGTGCGGGAGCTGATCACGATTCCGGGGCTCGGGCCCCGCAAGGCCCTGGTCCTGTACGAGGAGCTCGAGGTCGCCTCCGTCGACCAGCTGCTCGACGCCATTCACCAGGAACGGCTGCGCGATCTGAAGGGCTTCGGAGAGCGGACGGAGGGCAACCTCCTGCACGGGATCTCGGTGCTCCAGAGGGCCGGTGAGGGCCGGATGCTCGTCAACGCCGCCATGGACGTCGCCGAACAGCTCGTCGCCGAGCTGTCGGACGTCCGCGGCTGTGTCCGGTGCGCGTACGCGGGGTCCCTGCGCCGTATGAAGGAGACAATCGGGGACGTCGACATCCTCGTGGCGGCGCACCGGTCGGCCCCGTTCATGGACGCCCTCACGGCCCTGCCCCACACGGCCGAGGTCATCGCACACGGGCAGAAGAAGACGTCGGTGCGCACCACCACCGGACTTCAGGTGGATCTACGGGTCCTCCCTCCGGCCTCGTGGGGCGCGGGGCTGCAGTACTTCACCGGCTCCAAGGCCCACAACATCCGCACGCGCGAGATCGCGGTGCGTCGAGGGCTCAAGCTGTCCGAGTACGGGCTCTTCGACGCCGAGAGCGGGGAGAGCATCACCTCCGAGACGGAGGAGGAGATCTACGCCAGGCTGGGTCTGCCCTGGATCCCGCCGACGCTGCGCGAGGACCGCGGTGAGATCGCGGCCGGACTGAACGGCGAGCTGCCGGACCTCCTGTCGGAGAAGGACATCCGCGGCGATCTGCACACGCACACCGACTTCACCGACGGTCTGGCCCCGCTGGAAGACATGGTCGCCGCCGCTGCCGCCCGCGGTTACGCGTACTACGCCGTCACCGACCACGCCCCCAACCTGTACATGCAGCGCATGACCAAGGAGAAGATCCTGGCCCAGCGCGAGCGGGTCCGCGCGCTCGACGGCACGCACCACAAGATGCGGCTGCTGCACGGCACCGAACTCAACATCGGTCCGGACGGCACCCTGGACTGGCCCGACGAGTTCCTCGCGGATTTCGACATCTGTGTGGCCTCGGTCCACTCGCACTTCAACCAGAGCAGGCGGGAACTCACCCGCCGTCTCGTCCGCGCCTGCGAGAACCCGCACGTCGCCGTCATCGGACATCCCACGACCCGCCGGATCGGCAAGCGCCCGGGCATCGACGCCGACTTCGACGCCGTCTTCGCCGCCTGCGCGCGGACGGACACCGCTCTGGAGATCAACGCGCATCCCGAGCGCCTCGACCTGTGCGACGAGGACATCCTGCGCGCGAAGCGGTACGGCGTGAAGTTCGCCGTGGACTCCGACGCGCACGCGATCACGCATCTGCCGTACATGCGCTACGGGGTGGCGACGGCGCAGCGTGGCTGGCTGACGAAGGAGGACGTCATCAACACGTGGCCGCTGACCAAGCTGCGCCGGTTCCTGGGCAAGAAGGGCGCCTGACGAACCGCGGACGCCGCACTGTGGCGCGGACACCGGTCCGCCCGGCCCCGTCACATCCGACGGCCGGCCGCGGTCATTTCGAGGGTCCTTCGTCGCCGGGGTGCAGAAGGCAGGAGGCAACGACCACCAAGGGCCATACGGACTGCATGCACGTCACCAGGCGTTCGGCGACGCCTGCGACACCGTGGCGGTTCGTCTCGATCAGGAACCAGACCGCACCCACGCCCATCAGAACGGTCACCACGAGCGAGGGCAGGGGCCGTAGTCCCCATGGCGCGGCTCCGCCGCGATCGGCGGCCAGCACCGGCCACACCGCGAGGAGTGCGAAGCCCACCGCGGCGACCGACCCGTGCCGCAGGGATCCGCCGCTGCTCGGCGCGGGGATCAGAACCACCGCGAACGCCGCCACTCCCCCTCCGGCCAGCGCCACACGTCCGGCGAGCGCGGCCGGGCGCAGCCCCCAGGCGGTGAACAGATGGCAGACGCCCAGGGCGAGGAGCGCTCCGGTCATCACCCCGAATCCCTCGGCCCCGTAGGCCGCCAGAACGCTGATCGTCTGAGTGGCGGGGTCGTAGGCAGGGCCTTGCAGCAGTGCGGCGACCGTCCAGCCTCCGACCAGGACGACAGGGGCACACCCCGACGAGATCAGGGTCCACCTGGGAACAGATCGCATCAGCCCACCGTAAAGCGCACGATCTTCCGTCCGCCGCGAACACGCAGGTGGTGCAGTCCGATCGGGTCCGGGCCGGCCGCGACTCCGCGC
>NZ_JBSGZJ010000522.1:0-4726 GCF_053610925.1 Streptomyces sp. NPDC054847
CCTGAAACCAGGCGGTGTTGCGACGACCCCTTGAACCCAAGCCCGGGCGGGGCCTTTGTGCGCCCGGACACGGCAGGGGCTCAGCCGCGGCGCTTCAGCCGGGGCCGCTTCAGCCTCTTCGGCCGCTCCGGCTCCCGGTCCTCCGCCGGTGTCAGCACCGGGAAGCTCCCGGTGTTCGTCGGCGCGTGCTCGGGCAGCCAGAGCACCGCGATCGCCCCGCCGGAGGCCCCCAGTGGTGTCGCCCCCTCCGGCGCGGCGTTCCGGAACGTCAGCCTCGCCCCGAGCACCCGCGCCTGACCGGCCGCGATCGTGAGGCCCAGACCGTGCCCCGTACCCGCACGGTCGCTGGCACCCGTGCGGAACCGGCTCGGTCCCTCCCGCAGCACCGCCTCCGGGAATCCGGGTCCGTGGTCCCGTACCCGCACCACCCGGCCCTCGACGGTGACCTCGATCGGGCCCTTGCCGTACTTGGCCGCGTTGGTGAGCAGATTGCCGAGGATGCGCTCGAGACGCCGGGGGTCGGTACTCACCCAGGAGTTGTGCACCACCCGGACCTCCGCCTCAGGGTGGAACACGGCGACCCTGCGCCCGACGAACTCGCCCAGCTGGATCTCCTGGAGCTCGGCCCGCTCGGAGGCGCTGTCGAGCCTGGCCACCTCCAGCACGTCCTCCACCAGCGTCCGCATGGCCTGCGCCCGGTCCCGTACGAGCTCGGTCGGACGCCCGGGCGGCAGCAGCTCGGCCGCCGTGAGCAGCCCCGTGACCGGTGTGCGCAGTTCGTGGGCGATGTCCGCGGTGACCCGGCGCTCCGCCTCGATCCGTTCGTTGAGGGCATCGGTGAGCGCGTCGACGGCCCGCGCCAGATCGTCGGTCTCGTCGCGCACGACGCCGCCGATGGCGTCCCGCACCCGGACCTCGTGGTTGCCCTCGGCGACATTGCCCGCCGCCGCGGCCGCCTTGCGCAGCCGGCGTGAGAGCTGCCCGCCGATCAGGACGCCCAGCGCGGAACCGCCCAGTACGACCGAGACCGAACCGATGATCAGCGCCCGGTCCAGGTCCTGCATGATCTCGGCGCTGCGCCCGGCGAACGCCGTGTGCAGGGAGAGCACGTCACCGCCGGCCAGGGGCACGGCGGCCCAGATCTCGGGCGTCCCGTCGTGGCCCTCGTCGATGTACGAGCCGCGCCGCTTCTCCCGCATCAGCCGCTGGAGCTCGTCCGGCAGCGCGGGATCGTTGATCTTGCTGTTGAAGCGCGGGTCCTTGTTCTTGGACGTCTCGTACCAGCGCTGCGCCAGCAGGACCCGGTCCATCTGGACGTCACGGGCGTTGTCGAGCATGGAGACCCGGGCGGCGTTGTGCACGACCAGGCTGAGCGCCATGGCGATCAGCGCGCCGACCGCCGCGATCGCGATGCTGATCTTCCAGCGGACGCCGGTGCGCAGGACGAGACGCCTCATGCGGTGGGACTCTCCTCGGCGAAAGGTGCTGCGGCACTCATACGGCGTGCCTCAGGCCTTGAGCTTGTAACCGAAGCCGCGGACCGTCTCGATCCGGTCCTGGCCGATCTTGGTGCGCAGGCGCTGGACATGGACGTCCACGACCCGGGTGTCGCCGCCCCAGCCGTAGTCCCAGACCCGGTCCAGCAGCTTGTCGCGGGAGAGCACGGTGCCGGGGGCGGACGAGAACTCCAGCAGCAGCCGCATCTCGGTCGGCGTCAGCGACACCGGCGTGCCGCCCCTGCGCACCTCCATGCCCTCGGTGTCGACCTCGAGGTCGCCGAAGGTCAGCGCGCCGCTCTGCTCCTGCCCTCCCGCGGGGCCGCCGTCGCCCGCCTGGCCCCCGGCATGGCCGAAGCGGCGCAGCACGGCACGGATACGGGCGACGAGCACGGCGCCGTCGAAGGGCTTGGTGACGTAGTCGTCCGCCCCGGCCTCCAGGCCGAGCACCACGTCGATCGAATCGGCGCGCGCCGAAAGCATGATCACGGGCACCGTCGACTCGTCGCGGATCCGCCGGCACAGGCTCACCCCGTCGAGGCCGGGCACCATCACGTCCAGCAGCGCGATGTCGGGCCGGTCCGCCCGGAACGCCTCGAGGCCGAGCAGCCCGTCGGGCACAGCGGTGACCGCGAAGCCGTCGCGCTCGAGGGCGAGCTGCGTGGCCTCGCGGATGACATCGTCGTCCTCGACGAACAGGACATGGGTCTCGGCCATCCGGCGCTCTCTCAGTTCTCTCAGTTGCCGCTCGGCGCGGGAGCCTCGGAGGCGACCACCTCGCCCTCGCCGACCGCCCTGCTGAATTCGTTGCGCACCCAGAACTCCCGGGTGAACCTGCCCGCCGACCAGCGGTAGGTGCTCACTTCCTCGCCGGACGGCTCCGCCACCGGGTCGTCCTTGGCGTACACCTGCTTGGTCACCACCAGATCGCCCCGGTCGACCGCCGCGTAGACCGCGGGCTCCTCGACGGAGAACACGTTCTCGTAGGTCTTTCCGGTCTCCCGGTACACATACGTGCCCATGCCGACCGCGTCACCGCAGGTCAGCACGTTGACGATGACGTCGGGCGTGTCATTTCCGGTGAGTACCGCGTACGAGGTGTCGACGGGGTACGCGTCCTTGGCGCACGGCCGCAGATCCGCCTTGACCCGGGCACTGACCTTCGGGTCGGCCATCAGCAGCTTGACCGCGTCCACCGACTCCGTGAAATGGCCCGCGTCACCGGCCGACGGCACCGGGGCCGCCCTGCTCGCGGTCTGGGAGGGCGCCGCACCCTCGTCCTCCACCCCCGTGCCCCCGGTGGAACAGCCGGCGGCGAACAGCGCCGCGGCGACGAGCCCGGCCGTCGCCGTGCCGCTCGCCGCCATGGTCCTGCTGCTGCCGTTGCCTCTCAGGCCGCGCACCGCTCCCGCTCCCGTCCGTCATGCCGATCGGCACGCCGCGCCTCGTACCGCTCCAGGGTGCGGGCGTCCAGCTCCCGTGCCTCGAGCTCCTGGCGGAGCCGGGCGAGCGCCCGGTGCAGCGTGCTCTTCACCGTACCGGCCGACATTCCGAGCGCGGCGGCGGTCTCCTCGGTGCTCATCTGCTCCCAGTGCCGCAGCACCACGACGCTGCGCTGCTTGGGCGCCAGCACTCCGAGCACGTCCATCAGCAGAGCCCGGTCCGCACGCTGCTCGCTGCCGTCCTCGACGCTGGCGTCGGGCAGCTGCTCGGTGGGGACCTCATCGAGCTTGCGGGCCCGCCACCACTCGGTGCGCGTATTGATCATCACGCGGCGAAGGTACGCGTCGGCGAGCGACTTGTCCGCGATTCCGTCCCACCGGCCGTAGGTGCGTACGAGCGCGGTCTGGAGCAGGTCCTGTGCGTCGACCGGGTCGGGGACGAGGCGGCGGGCGCTGCGCAGCAGCGCCTCCTGCCTGGTGCGTACGTACTCCTCGAAGTCGAGCACCTCGCCGTGCGCCATTCCAACCGCCTCCGTCCCCGTGACCAAGCTCTGCGTGCTTTGCCGCTCTGGTGTTTCTCCTGCGTCACAAGAAGCTACGGAGGCGTTGTCACGGCACTGTGCGGAGCAGCCGTCGGAGGGCGCACGGCCATCCATCGGTTGTGTAACAGCGGATGTTTCAGGTGGGGGGTGAGTGGGGTAGAGGCTTCGGCCCCGTGCCCGCTCAGGTCAGCGGGAGACGGTAGTGACCGTTCTCCAGCGGCTCGACCAGTCCGTCGGCGACCAGCCCGTCCAGAGCACGGCCCCGCTGCATCGGCTCGTGCCAGACGGCGTCCAGGGCCGACTGCGGCACCGGTGTCACGGCCTCGCGCAGCACGGCGAGCAGCTTGCCGCGAACCTGCCGGTCCGTGCCGACGTACGTCTGGCCGCGTCGTGCGGGACCCACGTGCGCCGGCTTGCCGGCCAGCCGCCAGGCACACTGCTCCGCGATCGGGCAGCGCGCGCAGTCCTCGTTCTTGGCGGTGCACACCAGCGCGCCCAGCTCCATCGAGGCCGCCGCCCAGCGGGCCGCGGTCCGCTCCTCCTCCGGGAGGAGCATGCGGGCCAGCTTGCGCTCGGCCGCCGTCGTCGCGTTCGGCGGGTACTGGATGCCCGTCGCGGCGCGCGCGAACACCCGCCGGACGTTGGTGTCCAGGACGGCGTGCCGCTGCCCGTACGCGAAAGAGGCCACGGCCGCCGCCGTGTACTCGCCGATCCCCGGCAGCGCGAGCAGCTGCGCGTGGTCGGTCGGGACCTCACCGCCGTGCCGCTCCGTTATCGCCTGCGCGGCGCCGTGCAGGCGCAGGGCCCGCCTGGGGTAGCCGAGCCGGCCCCAGGCACGGACGGCTTCACCGGGGGCCTCCTTGGCCAGGTCGGCGGGGCGCGGCCAGCGGGCCAGCCACTGCTCGTACACGGGCAGGACCCGGGTCACCGGGGTCTGCTGCAGCATGAACTCGCTCACCATCACGCCCCATGCGCCTGCTTCGGGGCGACGCCAGGGCAGGTCACGGGCGTGCTGTTCGAACCAGGCGATGACGGGGGTGTGGAGCGAGGCGGGGTCGACGGCTACGGACGTCTGGGTTTCGTGAGTGACAGTCATGGCACACCGATCCTGGCACGTCCGCCGGTGTGCACGCCGCATACACGGGCTCCGGCAAGCCCACGGGGCGTGTCCGCCGCCGGCCGCGGGGGACGCGGCGGCCGACGGGTCCCGGGTGTGCCGTCACGTGGCGCCCGGGCGGCCCGGAAG
>NZ_JBSGZJ010000523.1:0-4708 GCF_053610925.1 Streptomyces sp. NPDC054847
GTGCGGTGTCCCCCCGGGCGCGCGGCGCGGGTGTGCTGGCGTCGCTGGTGGGTGAGGTGACGTCGTGGGCGGACGCGCAGGGCGTCGGTGTGTACACGGAGGCGAGTTCGCCCGGCGGGCGGGCGGCGTGCCTGCGGCACGGCTTCACGCCGGCCGGGCCGGCGCTCACGCTGCCCGGCGGCGGGGCGTCGCTGGAGCCGCTGTGGAGGGATCCGGGGTGAGGGGCGACGAGACGCTGGGGATCTTCTCCGCCTCCGAGGTGGAGCAGGACACGGTGCCGCCGGAGCATGCCGGGCCGCTGCGGCAGGTACTGGAATGGAGCCGCGAGTTCCTGGTGAGCGGGCATCCGGCGCTGGGCCGCAGCGGCCCCGTGTGCCCGTACACGCAGCCGTCGCTGCGCCGTGACCTGTTCCTGCTGGCGGTGCCGGCGGCGGGGACGGACGAGGCCGATCTCGCGGACGCGGTGGCGCATCTGCGGGTCTGGTACGAGAAGCTGGCGGTGGACCTGGACGCGGAGGAGCGGGAGCTGCTCACGCTGCTGATGGTGCTGCCGCATCTGGACCGGTCGGACTCGGCGCCGCTGGACGCTTTGCAGCGGGCGGCGAAGGACGAGTTCGTCGCCGAGGGGCTGATGATCGGCCAGTTCCATCCGGTGTGTGCGGAGCCGGGCCTGTGGAACGAGGACTTCCGGCCGTTGCGTTCGCCGGTGCCGCTGCTTGCGGTGCGCCGGCTGCTGGTGTTCGACCTGCCGTTCCTGGTGAACACGGATCTGCATCTGTCGCACTATCTGCGGCAGTTCGCGCCGGGGATCCCGGCGCGGATGCGGGACGAGCTGGTGAGCCGGGTGGTGTCCTGACGGTTCCGTTCACGCTGCTGCCCCGGTCCCTGTCTCAGGGGCCGGGGCAGCGTCGTGCGGTGGGGGCGGTCAGCGGTTCACGCACTCCTCGAGGAAGGCGAGGGCACGCAGGTGGTAGGAGCGGGCGGCCCAGCCGAGGCTGATGTTGTGGCCGGCCGCGTCCTGGCGGTCGACGCGGACCCGCGGGGAGGCGCTGAGGCGGGCGGCCATCGCGGTGAGGGCGGCGTCGTCGGTGTGCCACCACTGTTCGTGCTCGGCGAAGGTGAGGCGTACGGGCACCCGCACGCGGGGGGCGAGCTGCCGGTAGCGCAGCGGCCAGGGCGGGCCGGGGTCGTGCTCCTCGCGGCGCGGGGTGGGGGCCATCAGGTCGCGGGCGCCCTGGAAGGTGCCGGGCGGATAGAGGTGCATGGGGCCCCAGTTGAGGCCCCATGCGCCGCCGCCGAGGGTGGCGGGGAAGCCGCGGGCGGCGGGGGCGTAGTGGTCGCCGAGGCCGGAGATGTCGAGGCCGATCAGGGTGTCGTCGGTGTCGTCGGCCGCGGCGTGCAGGGCGAGCTTCCCGCCGTAGGAGTGGGCGAGGAGGAAGAACCCGGCGCCGGTGGGGTGTTCCCGGGCGAACGCGGCGAGGGCCCGGTGCAGGGTGGCGGACTGCTCGGCGAGCGGCTGGCCGTCCGGGTGGCGGGCGGCGAGGCGGCCGTGGCCGGGGCGGTCGACGGCGAGGACCGGGTGGCCGAGGCGCGCGGCGAGGGTGAGCAGGGACAGATCGGGGTGGGCGGGTGAGTGGAAGTAGCGGGCGTGCATGCCGAGGCCGTGGACGGCGACGACGACGGCCCGTGGCTCACCGGCGGCCGAGTGGGGTCTCGCGTACAGGGCGGACAGCTGAAGGGCGCCGGCGTCGAGGGTGATCTCCTCGATCCGCACGCCGTGGCTCGCGGCGGCCGCCGTCCCCGGCGCGGCGGGCGCGGGCGTGTCTGCCGACCGGGGGGCAGGTACGGGCACGGCTGCCGGGGGCGCCGGGACCTCGGGTGCGGGCGCGGGTGCGGGCGTGTCTGCCGACCGGGGCACGGGTACGGGCGCGGCTGCCGGCCGGGACGGGGCGGGCGCGGCGGGGGGTTCAGGCGGCCGGGGCATGGCGGGCGCTGCTGACGGTGGGCCAGGCGTGCAGGTCCTCGGTGCGCAGCAGCGCGGTGGCGATGAGCAGGCCCCGGTAGCCGGCCCGCAGCAGGCGGGCGGCGGTCTCGGGGGTGTCGATCGCGCTGGCGCTGACCGGGCAGGGGGTGCCGGCGGCGGTCAGGGCGGGCAGCAGCGCCAGGCTGCGGCCGATGTCGCCGGTGTCCTGTTCGCGGGTCTTGATGTCCTTGTTGTTGACGGCGATCACGCATTCGTCGGCGTGCGGGATGTTCTCGAGCTCGGCCTCGCCGGTGATCTCGACGAACGGGGTGAGGCCGGTGCGCAGGGCGGCGGTCACCAGGGAGCGCATGCTGGAGGCCGGCAGCAGCGCGGCGGTGAGCAGCACCGCGGACGCGCCGAGGGTCCTGGCGGTCTCGAGCTGGTCGCGACGGGTGATGAAGTCCTTCTGGAGCAGCGGGAGTTCGGTGAGGCGGGCGACGTCGCGCAGCAGATCGGGGGTGCCGCCGAACCAGCGTCCGGTGACCACGGAGATGCAGGGGGCGCCGGCCGCCTCGTAGCCGGCGACGATGTCGGCGGGCGTGCGGCCCGACATGAGGTCGATGCCGTGCGCGTCGCGCCGCTTGACCTCCATGACCAGGGGGCGTTCGGCGCCGAGCAGGGCTTCGATGAAGCGGGACGACGTCATGGTGCTCCTTCGCGTGCGAGAGGTGCGGTGCGGTGTGCCCGTCCGGCCGCCGGAAAGGCAGGGTGGACCGGCGCGCCGGAGCGGGGGCGCAGTGCCGGTGGAGGGCGCGGGCACTGCGCCGGAGCGCCGGGCGCCTTCAGAGCAGCAAAGCGCGCCGGGGGCAAGCGGGGTGCAAGGGGGCCGCGGGCGGGTCCGCCCGGCGTGCGGGAGGTGCGGGCGGGGCGGGCGGGAGGGGCGTTGCGCCGGCGTTGCGGGGCGCGTGGTGAGGCGGGGGGAGCCCCGGCCGGGCCTCCCGGGGGCGCGTGGTGAGGCGGGCGGACGCGCGGGCGGACCGCCCGGGGCGCGTGGGCCCGGCCTCCCACCCGCCGGGAGCTTATGTCGGGAATGTCACTGTGCAGGGGTGGTGATTTCCCGCGGGGGCGGCGCATACCCTGTCGCTGTCCTCCGCTGTGTGCGGTCCCGAGCATCTGGAGCTCCCTGGTGGAACGCGTCCGCGGCCCGCTCGTTCCCGGGCAGGCCGCTCCGAAGGCGCCCCTGCCGCCCGGTGAGCTTCCCGCCGACGCCTCCAGGCCGCGCAGCCCCCTCGTCCCGCCGCAGGCCGGGCCCCCGCAGGTCCCTGCCGGGGCCCAGGTCCCCCCGCCGCGGCCAGGTCCCGCGCAGGGCGTGGTTCCGCCGCAGGCCGGGCCCGCGCAGGCCGTCGCCGCGGCTGCGGACGCCGGGCTCGAGGAGCTGCGCCGGCGGGCCGCGCAGGTGCTGGTGGGCAACTGGACGGGGGCTTCGACCGTCCCCTCCCCCGCCCTGTATCCGCACCAGTGGAGCTGGGACTCGGCGTTCATCGCCATCGGGCTGCGTCATCTGTCGCCCGAGCGTGCCCAGCGCGAGCTGGAGACGCTGCTGGCCGCGCAGTGGGCCGACGGGCGCATCCCGCACATCGTCTTCAACCCCGCCGTGCCGCTCGGGGCGTACTTCCCGAGCCCCGACTTCTGGCGGTCCTCCACGGCGGGCCGGGCGGCGGGCGCCCCGGCCGCGACGGAGACGTCCGGCATCGTGCAGCCGCCCGTGCACGCGCTGGCCGCCTGGCTGGTCCACCGCGGCGACCCGGGCGCCTCACGCCGCCGGGGCTTCCTGGAGCGGGCGTGGCCCGCGCTGGTGGCCTGGCACGACTATCTGCTGCGCTGCCGCGATTTCGGCGGCCGGGGGCTGGCGGCCGTGCTCCACCCGTGGGAGCCCGGCATGGACAACAGCCCCTGCTGGGACGAGCCCCTCGAGCGGGTGGAACCGGCCCCGGCCGGTTCCTTCCGGCGGGCCGACCTCGGTCACGGCGACCGTGCGGACCGGCCCACGGATCTGGACTACGGCCGGTACGTCGCTCTGGCCGCGCACTACCGGGACCACGGTTACCGCGACGCGGGCACGGAGCACGCGTTCGTCGTCGAGGACCCCGGGTTCAACGCGCTGCTCGCCCTGTCGGAGCATGCCCTGGCGGCCATCGCCGGCGAGCTGGGGCAGGACGCGGCGCCGCACCGGTCGCGGGCGCAGCGGCTGACCGCCGCGCTGGTGGAGCGGCTGTGGGACGAGGAGGCGGGGATGTTCCTGTGCCGGGACGTGCGCACCGGCGCCCTGGTGCGCGACAGGAGCGTCGCCGGTCTGCTGCCGCTGGCGCTTCCCTCGCTTCCCGGGCCCGTCGCGCAGGCTCTGGTGCGCACCATGACGGGGCCGCATTTCGGGCTCGGTTCGGTCTGTGGCCTGGTGCCCAGCTACGACCTGCGGGGCCCTGCCTTCGACGCGTCCCGCTACTGGCGCGGGCCGGCCTGGTTCAACGTGAACTGGCTCCTGGAGCGGGGGCTGCGGCAGCACGGCGAGGCGGGCCTGGCCGACGCCCTGGAGCAGGCGGTGCTCGCCTTCGCCGGTGGTTCCGGCTTCGCCGAGTACGTCGATCCGCACACCGGGCAGGCGCGTGGGGCGACCGGCTTCAGCTGGACCGCTTCCGTCGTCCTCGATCTGCTGGCCCGCTCCGGCCCGTCCGCGCAGGCGAAGGC
>NZ_JBSGZJ010000524.1:0-4699 GCF_053610925.1 Streptomyces sp. NPDC054847
CTCGTGTCCGGGATCAGGGCCGGCTGCGGTGGCAGATGTACGCCAGGGTGCCGAGCAGCAGCCGGGCCTCCGGCGGGGCCGCCGCCGTGTCCAGGGAAGGCGGCCGCAGCCACCGGACGGGGCCCAGCCCGCCGTGGTCGGACGGCGGGGCGGTGATGTGGTCGCCGGGGCCGAGGCAGCGCAGGTCCAGGTCGGCGTCGTCCCAGCCCATCCGGTACAGCAGCCGGGGCAGCTCGGCCGCCGCTCCGGGAGCCACGAAGAACTGGCAGCGGCCGTCGGGTGTGACCGTGACCGGGCCGAGCGGCAGCCCCATGCGCTCCATGCGCACCAGGGCCCGGCGGCCCGCCGGTGCGGCGACGTCCAGGATGTCGAAGCTCCGGCCGACCGGCAGCAGCAGCGATGCCCCGGGCACATCCGCCCAGGCCTTGCCGGCCTCGTCGAGCGTGGCGCCGGCCGGGACCTCGAGCGCGAAGTCGAGGGGATGCGCTCCCGGCGCCTCGCACTGTGCCCCGCCGCAGGAGCACTTGCCCGCCGAGGCCCGTGCGCCGGGAACCACCGCCCAGCCCCACAGTCCGGTGTACTCGGCCACCGCTGTGGCCTCTGTCGCGCGCCCGCGGCGCCGGGAGCCGACCCGGATCTGACTGATCCCTCGGGTGCCGCCGATCGTGAAGCCCATGCCCCCTCCAACGGGTCCTGCTCGCCGGTGGTTACGACTCGAAGTCCCCCTGTGACTCTCCGTCGTCCCCGGTCGGGGTGTCGGCGGGGTGCGGTGGTGCGCGGGGGAGTGCGGAACGTGGCGCGCGCCTGCACGCGCAACCCTCCATCGGGTGCTGATTTTCGTCTGTCAAGTGAATCGCGCCTGGCGGCAAGTGGGTTCACTCGGAGGGGTGGCGAATGGTGGCGATTCTGCAATCCCACTCGCTGGAGGCGTGATCGTAGGATTACCGTCGGTACATCGATCTGCAATTGCAGTCGGCTTCCGGGTATGCCGGGGGCAACCCGTCTCTCTGTTCGACGGGTGCAACCCGGTCACAGGAAGTCCCAACAGGCGGCATTCTGGTACGGGTTCGGGCGATGAGGCTTCGGCGGATGGGGGCATTCCAGTGAGCGGCAGCGGCGCAGACGGTACGAACACCGGCAAGCGCCCCAACGAACAGCTGAACTCCTGGTTCATGCGCAGCGGCTGGTCGAAGGGCGAGCTGGCGCGCCAAGTGAACCGCCGGGCACGGCAGATGGGCGCACACCACATCAGCACGGACACCTCCCGGGTGCGCCGCTGGCTGGACGGCGAACAGCCGCGCGAGCCGATCCCCAGGATCCTGTCCGAGCTCTTCAGCGAACGCTTCGGCAGCGTCGTCGCCGTCGAGGACCTCGGCCTGCGCTCCGCCCACCAGGCACCCTCCGTGTCCGGCGTCGACCTGCCCTGGGCCGGTGACCAGACCGTCGCCCTGCTCAGCGAGTTCTCCAGAAGCGACCTGATGCTCGCGCGCCGCGGCTTCCTCGGCACCTCGCTCTCGCTCGCCGCCGGGGCCGCCCTCGTCGAACCCATGCAGCGCTGGCTCGTCCCCTCACCGGCCGCGGAGGCCGCGGAGGAGGCGCCCCCCAGGACCCGCAGGGGCGGCCGCCTGTCGGCGCCGGAGCTCGACCTGCTCGAGGCCACCACCGCGATGTTCCGCCAGTGGGACGCCCAGTGCGGCGGCGGCCTGCGCAGGAAGGCCGTCGTCGGCCAGCTCCACGAGGTCACCGACCTGCTTCAGGAACCGCAGCCCCCCGCCACCCTGCGGCGCCTGTTCAAGTGCGCCGCGGAACTGGCCGAGCTGGCCGGATGGATGAGCTACGACGTGGGCCTCCAGCCCACCGCGCAGAAGTACTTCGTCCTCGCGCTGCACGCCTCCAAGGAAGCCGGTGACAAACCGCTCGGCTCGTACGTCCTGTCCTCCATGAGCCGGCAGATGATCCACCTCGGCCGGCCCGACGACGCCCTCGAACTCATCCACCTCGCCCAGTACGGCAGTCGCGACTGCGCCACCGCACGCACCCAGGCCATGCTGTATGCGATGGAGGCCCGCGCCTACGCCAACATGGGCCAGCCCAGCAAGTGCCGGCGGGCCGTGCGGATGGCGGAGGACACCTTCGCCGACATCGGCTTCGACACCGAGCCCGAGCCCGACTGGATCCGCTTCTTCTCCGAGGCCGAGCTCAACGGAGAGAACGCCCACTCCTACCGCGACCTCGCCTATGTGGCGGGCCGCAGTCCCACCTACGCCTCACTCGCCGAGCCGATCATGGATCGCGCCGTGGAGCTCTTCCGGCAGGACGAGGAGCACCAGCGGTCGTACGCACTCAACCTGGTCGGGATGGCCACCGTCCACCTCCTCAAGAGGGAGCCGGAACAAGCCACCGCCCTGGCCGGCGAAGCGCTCACGGTCGCCAAGCGGGTCCGCTCCGAGCGGGTCAACACCCGGCTGCGCAAGACCGTCGACACGGCGGCCAGGGACTTCGGCGATGTCGCGGAAGTCGTCCAGTTCACCGACCTGCTCACCGCCCAGCTGCCCGAGACCGCCGAAGCGGTCTGACCGGCAGCACCTCAGACCCCGGCCGCGACGCCCACCCCGAACTGCCCGACTCGGCTCCCCCCGTGCCAAGTCATCCGGGTGAGTGTCGCGGCCGGTTTCCGATGTGCGCAGAGGATACTCTCGGTGACCGCGGACGATCAGCCTGTTCATGACGGCGTAACACGCCGGACCTCTTCGTCACGGCCGCGAAACATCGAGCGGCATCTGCGGAAACGGCGCTGCGCCAACCTCATGGCGCAAAGGGGCTGTCCGGCCCGCCCCTCCACCGCACTGGCTCCGCCCGCACGCGGCCGCACGACGACGAGGAGACGCCGATGCCCCCAGGCATCTCGACCCTTGCCGCAGACGCCCCTGAGCTGTCTGCCGCCAACACAGGGTTCATGCTCATCTGTTCCGCCCTGGTGATGCTCATGACCCCGGGACTGGCCTTCTTCTACGGAGGCATGGTCCGGGTCAAGAGCACCCTGAACATGCTGATGATGAGCTTCATCAGCCTCGGGATCGTCACCATCCTCTGGGTGCTGTACGGCTTCAGCCTTGCCTTCGGCACCGACTCCGGTTCGATCATCGGCTGGAGCTCCGACTACGTCGGTCTCAGCGGCATCGGCATCACCGAGCTGTGGGACGGCTACACCATCCCGGTGTACGTCTTCGCCGTCTTCCAGCTGATGTTCGCGATCATCACACCGGCCCTGATCAGCGGCGCCCTCGCGGACCGCGTCAAGTTCACCGCCTGGGCCCTGTTCATCACCCTGTGGGCCACGGTCGTCTACTTCCCGGTCGCGCACTGGGTCTGGGGCGCGGGCGGCTGGCTGTTCGAGATGGGCGTCATCGACTTCGCGGGCGGCACGGCCGTCCACATCAACGCCGGTGCCGCGGCCCTCGGCGTGATCCTCGTCATCGGCAAGCGCGTCGGCTTCAAGAAGGACCCGATGCGCCCGCACAGCCTCCCGCTGGTCATGCTCGGCGCCGGTCTCCTGTGGTTCGGCTGGTTCGGCTTCAACGCCGGCTCGTGGCTCGGCAACGACGACGGCGTCGGCGCGGTGATGTTCGTCAACACCCAGGTCGCCACCGCCGCCGCCATGCTCGCCTGGCTCGCGTACGAGAAGATCCGCCACGGCGCCTTCACCACCCTCGGCGCAGCGTCCGGCGCGGTCGCCGGCCTCGTCGCCATCACCCCGTCCGGCGGCGCCGTCTCGCCGCTCGGCGCGATCGCCGTCGGCGCCATCGCCGGTCTGCTGTGCGCCATGGCCGTCGGTCTGAAGTTCAAGTTCGGCTACGACGACTCCCTGGACGTCGTCGGCGTCCACCTCGTCGGCGGTATCGTCGGATCCCTGCTGGTCGGCCTGTTCGCCACCGGCGGCGTCCAGTCGGAGGTCAAGGGCCTCTTCTACGGCGGCGGCCTCGACCAGCTCGGCAAGCAGGCCGTCGGAGTCTTCGCGGTGCTCGCCTACTCCCTGGTCGTCTCCGCCATCCTCGCCTTCGTCCTCGACAAGACGATCGGCATGCGGGTGGACGAGGACGTCGAGGTCTCCGGCATCGACCAGGTCGAGCACGCCGAGACCGCGTACGACTTCAGCGGCGCCGGCGGCGGAACGGGCTCCCGCAAGGCCGTACCCCCCGCCGTGGACGCCGTGGCCGGCGCTGGACAGAACAAGAAGGTGGACGCATGAAGCTCATCACCGCAGTCGTGAAGCCGCACCGGCTGGACGAGATCAAGGAGGCCCTCCAGGCCTTCGGCGTCCAGGGCCTCACGGTCACAGAGGCAAGCGGCTACGGCCGGCAGCGCGGCCACACCGAGGTCTACCGCGGCGCGGAGTACACCGTCGACCTCGTTCCCAAGATCCGCATCGAGGTGCTGGTCGAGGACGACGACGCCGAACAGCTCGTGGACGTGATCGTCAAGGCCGCCCGCACCGGAAAGATCGGCGACGGCAAGGTCTGGAGCGTCCCGGTCGACACGGCGGTCCGGGTACGGACCGGCGAGCGCGGCCCCGACGCCCTGTAAGAGCGAACACGGACAAGGGAGCTGCTGGGTGAGCCTGGACGTGACCGAAGAAACGGAAGACAGCGGACCCAGCGGCTATGCGGCGGCCCGGCTGCTCCTTCTCACCGAGAAGGAG
>NZ_JBSGZJ010000525.1:0-4686 GCF_053610925.1 Streptomyces sp. NPDC054847
ATCTTGAGCGCACCGCGCAGGGCCTGCTGCCGCACCGGCTGCCCGCCCGGGCCCGGGCGCAGTTCCCCGACGGGCAGGTGGCCATGGCGGAGTCCCAGCCTTCCGGCGTACGGGTGGTGTTCCGTACCCGGGCCACCGCCGTCGAGCTGGACGCCCTGCGCACCAAGGTGGCCTACGAGGGCGCTCCGCCCCGCCCCGACGGCGTGTACGACCTGCTCGTCGACGGCCGGCCGTCCGGGCGCGCCAGTGTCACCGGCGGCAACGTCCTCATGACGGACATGGCCACCGGGTCGGTGGAGAGCCGGCCCGGCCCGGTCGGCACCGTCCGCTTCACCGGACTGCCGGACCGGGAGAAGGACGTCGAGATCTGGTTGCCGTACAACGAGATCACCCTGCTGGTGGCCCTGCGCGCCGACGCCCCCGTCGAGCCCGTTCCCGACCGGGGCCGCAGGCTGTGGGTGCACCACGGCAGTTCGATCAGCCACGGCTCGGACGCCGAGAGCCCGACGACGACCTGGCCGGCGCTGGCCGCGCTGCGCGCCGGTGTGGAGCTGACCAACCTCGGTCTGGGCGGCAACGCCCTGCTCGACCCGTTCACCGCCCGCGCCATGCGGGACACCCCTGCCGACCTGATCAGTGTCAAGATCGGCATCAACCTGGTCAACACCGACCTGATGCGTCTGCGGGCCTTCACCCCCGCGGTGCACGGCTTCCTCGACACGATCCGCGAGGGGCATCCCACCACGCCGCTGCTGGTCGTCTCGCCCCTGTACTGCCCCATCCACGAGGACACCCCGGGCCCCAGCCTCCCCGATTTCAGCGAACTCAGCGCCGGGAAGCTGCGGTTGCTGGCGGCGGGCGACCCGGCGGAGCGCGCCGCGGGGAAGCTGACGCTGAACGTCATCCGGGCGGAACTGGCCCGCATCGTGCGAGAGCGGGCGGCCGACGACCCGCACCTGCACCACCTCGACGGCCGCGAGCTCTACGGCGAGGCGGACTTCGACGACCTGCCGCTGCCCGACCAGCTCCATCCGGACGCCGCGACACACCGCCGCATGGGCGAACGCTTCGCCGAGCTGGCTTTCCGCGACGGAGGGCCGTTCGCGGTAAGCGCCGCATGACCGCCGCGAAGGGGTTGTGAACTGCTGTGGTCTGACTTGGTATGAGTGAGTTCTGGCGTGTGTGGGTGAGTTGTTGTGGGCTGCTGTGCGCGGGGGTCGGTGTGGTGGACGGGGGTTCGTCTGTCGAATGGGTGACCTTGGGGGTGGTGGGTCGTTGGGGGTGGTGGCGGGTGCGTGTGTGCGGTGCGGATGGGGTGATCGCTGTGGGTGGTCTGCGGGAGGTGGCGGCGCCGTTCGTGGCGACCGGCCCTTCGGGTGTCGCCGTCCGTACCCGGCTGCGGGACCTCTCGTCCGAGGATGAGCAGGTGCTGCGTCTGGTGGGTGCGCACCTGGGCTCGCTGGCCTCGCGTGATCTCAAAGCGCGTTCCATGGACGGGTTGGGGCACTGTGCCGAGTCGTGGGCGGCGCGCAAGCGGGGCCTGACGACTGAGTCGTCGTCCAGGTGGGCGGGGTCGATCACGAAGGCTACGCATGATCAGTGGGCGCTGGCCCGGCGCGGGCAGGCCGCGCACATCCACAACCTCACAGGAATGGGTCCAAGACCCACTCCTGCTCACTGATCAGGAACGGTACTGAACGCCGGCGGAGAGGACCGGTCGCGGAGGTGGGGGCGGTGGGAGGTGGATCCGCGGGAGCTCGTCGCGGAGCCGAAGGGACGGGCCGCCGAGCGGAACGGACAGTTGATCGTCGTGCGGTCAACTGCCGTGCCGTGCCATGGGGTTGGGGCCGTTGAGTCGCTCGCCCGACCGGGCCACGCCCACCTCGCGCGACCCGTATCCTGAGCCCCGCCCGCAATGATCATCGGTTTCCCGTATCGGAGGCGTCCCCGCGTTGGCCACGGATCTCAGTTCCGTCATCGGCGTCCGCCAGACCCTCGTCGTCATCGTGCCGGTACGGCTCACCGCCCGCCCCCTGTGGCAGGTCGGGCCCATACCCTTCGACCTGGGCAGCCGCCGCACCGACGCCGCGACCCGGGAGACGTACTTCACGCCGGCCGCCGCGCGTGCCCTGTACGGGACCCCGGAACGGCCTTGCCGCTGGCACCGGTTCATGGACGTACGGCACGAGGCGCTGCATCTGAAGGGCGTCGAGCTGCTGCGTACCGCCACCGCCCGGCATCAGGACCATGCGCTCGCCGTCCTCCACTTCGACGTCGAGGGCCCCGCACTGCTGGAGACGCTGCGCGCGATCGGCCGGCGCGACACCGCCGTACCGGATCCCCTCGACGGTCCCCTGTCCCCCGCCGCCCTGCTCCACGGCATCGCGACGCCGCGCGGCGTTTCCGCGCCCTTCGCGATCGCCCGCCCGTACACGGTCGCGTTCCTGACGCCCGACGTTCACCACACGCCCGCGCTGCGGGACGACGAGGGCCGGCTGCCGGAGAGCGCCGACCGGTGGCTGTGGTCCCTCGCCTCACGGTCGACGGCAGCCGACTTCCCCACGCCGCTCGAGGAGTGGCCCCGGCGGACCGAGCACGCACTGCGGATATCCGCCGACTGGAGCGCCCTCGTACTGCGACACGGCGCCGCGTTCCTCGGTCACCGGGCCGACCCGGGCGGCAGCGACTTCTACGCCTTCGCCGAGTTGCACTCCCGCACCGTCTACCTCGACGCCCTGCTCCTCGGCACCATCCAGCGCGACCACATCGACGAGCTCACCGACGGGCTGTCCGGCGTCTTCGACGGGCCCAAGCTGGCCCGCCGGGTGTCCGCCCTGGAACGGCACATCGCCACCTTCCGCAGCACCTACTGGCGCCAGCACCTCACCGCCCACGGCCCGGCCAATGAACTGCTGCTGACCTTCCAGGCCCAGCACCGGCTGCCTGCCCGGTTCGACGAGATCCTCGCCGAGGCGGCCGACTACGCCCGGCTGGTCCAGACCCAGGAGAGCCAGCAGATCGCCGGCGCGCTCGGCGTCCTGACGATCCTGGGTCTGCCCCTCGGCACGGCCCTGAGCATCCTCCAGGTCCTGGGCGCCAAGGGCCTCACCGCGCTCGCCGTCGCCCTGGTCGGAGCCCTGGCGGCGACAGCCCTGGTTCTCACCACCCGCTACGGACGCCTGGTCCTGTCCTCACTGCGGGGACGAAGCACGCGCGGCGACCGCTGACGGCCCAGCGCTGGCGCGGCAGTCCCCCACAGACGTCGTTCCTCCTGACGCGTATGACGTCGATGTCGACGGTGACCGGTCGGATCACCTCGTTCAGCCGGGCCTTTGTCCGCGCCGCCTCGGCGTCGCGAGCATCGCCGGGCGGCACCCCTGTGGGCCTGTGACCCACGTCACAAGCGGTTCCTGTCAGGAATCAGGTCGCTGTTCCGCTCAACTCGCAAGGAGCAAGCGAACCGACAGGAGCGACACATGAAGCACCGCATCGTCGTCCTCGGCGCCGGCTATGCCGGGGCCTACGCGGCCGGGAACCTGGCCCGCCGGCTGGCCCCGGCGGACACCGAGATCACCGTGGTCAACGCCGAGCCGGACTTCGTCCAGCGGCTGCGGCTGCACCAGCTCGCGGCCGGACAGGAGATCGAGGCTCCGAAGCTCGCCGACCTCTTCGCGGGCACGGGGATACGGCTGCGCCTGGCCCGTGTCACCGCCGTCGACCCCGAGCGCCAGGTCGTCTCCGTGGCCGACGCGGGCGGCGGCGGCGAGCTCGGCTACGACACACTTCTCTACGCGCTCGGCAGCCACGTCGCCGACCACGGCGTCCCCGGCGTGGCCGCGCACGCCTTCGACGTCGCCGGCCGGCCCTCGGCGCTGCGCCTGCGCGAGCGACTGGACAGCCTGGGCAGGCGGGGCGAAGGCGGGAGTGTGCTGGTCGTCGGCGACGGGCTGACCGGCATCGAGACGGCCACCGAGATCGCCGAGTCCCGGCCCGGCCTTTCGGTGACGCTGATCGCCCGCGGCGAGCTGGGCGCCCCACTCTCCCCGGGTGCCCGCAGCCACCTGCGCCGGGCCTGCGACCGGCTGGGCATCACCGTCCTGGAGCACACCGGCGTCGAAGCCGTCGAAGCGACGCGGGTGCTGTGCGCCGACGGCACCGTCCTGGCGTCCGACGCGACCGTGTGGACGGCCGGGTTCACGGTCCACCCCATCGCCGCCACGAGCGGGCTGGAGGTCACGGAGAACGGTCGGATCGTCGTCGATCGCACCATGCGGTCGGTCTCGCACCCGAACGTCTACGCCGCCGGTGACAGCGCCTACGCCGTCGGCGACAACGGCCGGCCGCTGCCGATGTCCTGTGCTTCGGCCGGCTCCACCGGCCAGCAGGCGACGGCGGCGATCGTGGGACGCCTGACCGGCCGCAAGGTCTCGAACGTCAAGCTGTTCTACCTGGGCAACCACATCAGCCTCGGCCGGCGGGACGGCATCCTGCAGACGGTCGACGACGAGGCGCGGGCGAAGCCGAAGTACGTGAGCGGCCGGAAGGCCGCGCGGATCAAGGCGGGCATCCTCAGGATGTCGCTGTGGGGCGTCGCGCACCCGACCTTCTACGTGCCCAAGCGCAAGAACCGCCTGGCCACCGCACCGAATTCGACCATCGACCGGCGCGTGGCCGCCTAGGGTGGTC
>NZ_JBSGZJ010000526.1:0-4679 GCF_053610925.1 Streptomyces sp. NPDC054847
GGCCCGGGCCGTGCGTCCGCCGGCGATGATGATTTCCGTCGGTTCAGACGGCGAGCGCCTGGGCCCGGCGCTTCACCTCCGTGCCGCGATTCTCGCTGAGCGCCTGGGCAGGCGTGCCCGGCAGGGTCGGGTCGGGGGTGAAGAGCCACTCGAGCATCTCTTCGTCGGTGAAGCCGTCGTCCCTCAGCAGGGTCAGGGTCCCGGACAGGCCCTTGACCACCTTGTTGCCGTCGATGAAGGCGGCAGGCACCTGGAGCGCCCTGTTCTCACCGCGGCGCACGGCGATCAGCTGGCCGTCCTTGACCAACTGCCGCACGCGCGTCACCTCGACATCGAGCATTTCCGCGATGTCCGGCAGGTAGAGCCAGGCGGGGACGAGGGCATCGATCTTTGCGTCAATCTCGGTCACGGGGACAAGCCTGCCATCCAGGACCGACAGTCGGTAGCCAGGACCTACCGTGCCGCCGCCTTCAGAGGGACGGAAGGGTCGGCCGCCCGCGCCGGATCCAGCTCGGTCCCGGACACGATCAGCTTGCGGCCCTGTGCCAGATCACGGGGCCTGCCCACCGTCAGCAGGGCCACGAGGACGCCGTCGCGCAGCCACAGCACGGACCAGGTGTCCTCCGCCGGACTGCCGCGCCACAGCAGCGTGTCGGCGGCGCCGTGGTGGCCCGCGTACTGGACGAAACGGCCGAACTGCTCGGACCAGAAGTACGGCACCGGGTCGTACGCCTCCGGGGCCGGGGGCCGGGGCTCCTGGTCGCCGAGGATGTTCGCCGCGACGGTGCGCGGACCCTGGAGCGCGTTGTCCCAGTGGTGGACGAGCAGCCGCTCGCCGTACCGGCCGGACGGGTAGGAGGCGCAGTCCCCGACGGCGTACACGTCGGGAGCGGAGGCGCGCAGATACTGGTCGGCGACCACCGCGCCGTCCGGGCCGAGCTCGATGCCGGAGCCCGCCAGCAGGGCGGTGGCGGGGCGCGCGCCGATACCGACGACCACGGCGCCGGCCGGGATCCTGCGCCCTCCGGCCAGGACGACGGCTCCCGGCTCGACGGCTTCCACCTTGGCGCCGGTGATCAGCTCGGCCCCGTGCTGCTCGTACCAGGCGGCCATCGGGGCGGCGACCTCGGCGGGCATGGTCCCGGCGAGCGGGCGGCCCGCGGCCTCCACGACGGTGACGCGGCACCCGGCCTCGCGGGCGGCGGTCGCGAACTCGGCGCCGATCCAGCCGGCGCCGACCACGACGATGTCGTGCTGCTCGACGAGCAGCGGCCGCAGCCGGGCGGCGTCGTCGAGCGTGCGCAGCAGATGGACACCGGGGACGCCGACGGTGCCCGGCAGGGTGACCGGCTCGGCGCCGGTGGCGAGGACCAGCACGTCGTAGGGGACCGGGCCGGACGCGGTGTCGACCTCGTGCGCGTCGGTCCGCACCCGGGTCACCTCGAGACCCAGGCGCAGCTCGACGCCGAGTGCCTCGAAGTCGATGTCGAAGGCGGAGTCCTCCGCCTTGCCGAGCAGGATCGCCTTGGACAGCGGCGGTCTGTCGTACGGCTGGTGCGGCTCCGCGCCGATCAGGGTGACCGTGCCGGTGAATCCCTGCTCGCGAAGGGCGACCGCGGTCTGCACGCCGGCCATGCCCGCGCCGACGATCACCACGCGCCGCCGCGGCTCGGTCCGCCGCCCTTCGTCCGCCCGCGTCTGATGCTGCCGTTCGTCCACCCGCACACCATACGTACCTGACTGGGGGTCAGGAGGGGCGGATCAGGAAGCCTGCTCCTCCACGACGCTCGTCCCGCTGCCCTCCTGGGACTCCCACTGCCAGCTCTCCTCCAGCCGCACCCGGCCGTCCGGCAGGTCCACGACCGTGGAGAGGCAGTGACCGGAGGAGGTCCCGCCGTCCGTCTTGAGCTGCACATAGCGGAAGTCCAGCCGGTCGCCGTCCCTGGTGCCCACAAGATGGCCGCGGACCACGTCGCCGCCTTCGTACTCGGCCCAGATCCGGCCCCGTTCCTCGTGGTACGTGAACCGGGTCCGGGTGCCGACCTGGCCCGGGGCCTGGTCGGCGACCGGGGAGAGAACAAGTCCGTCGAGCGACTTCGCCACTGCTGCGGCTCCCTTACAACGCGTCGGGGCGTGCGGTTAGGGTGGCCACCGTAAGGCACTCGCGGGAGCCCGGACGTACCGGGCTGAGAGGGAGGCTGGCCGGCCTCCGACCGTACGAACCTGATCCGGGTCATGCCGGCGAAGGGAGGGGCTGGACGCCCATGTCTCGTACACCGAGCCCAGACGTCCTCGTCATCGGGGGCGGAATCATCGGCCTGGTCACGGCCTGGCGCACCGCGCAACGGGGCCTGCGGGTCGCCGTGGCCGACCCGGAACCGGGCGGCGGGGCCGCGCAGGTCGCCGCCGGGATGCTGGCCGCCGTCACCGAACTGCATTACGGCGAGCAGACGCTGCTCGGCCTCAACCTCGAATCCGCGCACCGCTATCCGGCCTTCGTCGCCGAGCTGGAGGAGACGTCCGGCCGGCGGGTCGGCTACCGCTCCTGCGGCACGCTCGCCGTCGCCCTCGACGCCGACGACCGGGCGCATCTGCGTGAACTGCACGCCCTCCAGCACCGGTCGGGGCTGACGTCCGAGTGGCTCACCGGCCGTGAGTGCCGCCGCCTCGAGCCCATGCTGGCCCCCGGCGTCCGCGGCGGGCTGCGGGTCGACGGCGACCACCAGGTCGACCCTCGCCGGCTGGCCGCGGCCCTGATCGCCGCCTGCGAGCGCGCCGGGGTCGACTTCCGCCGCGGCTGGGCGGAGCGGCTGCTCGTGACGGGCGGCCGGGCGGCCGGGGCGGTACTCGCCGACGGCACGGAGATCTCCGCGGGACAGGTCGTCCTGGCCGGCGGCAGCATGAGCGGACGGCTGGAGGGCGTACCGAAGGACGTGCTCCCGCCCGTACGCCCGGTGAAGGGCCAGGTCCTGCGACTGACCGTGCCACGCCCTTACGCGCCGTTCCTGTCGCGCACGGTGCGCGCCGTGGTCCGCGGCAGCCATGTCTACCTCGTGCCGCGCGAGGACGGCGAGCTGGTGGTGGGCGCGACCAGCGAGGAGCTCGGCTGGGACACGACGGTCACCGCGGGCGGGGTGTACGAACTGCTGCGCGACGCGCACGAGCTGGTGCCCGGGATCACCGAACTGCCGCTCGTGGAGACCCGGGCGGGACTGCGCCCCGGCTCCCCCGACAACGCGCCGCTGCTGGGCCTCACCGAACTGCCCGGACTGCTTCTGGCCACCGGGCACTACCGCAACGGCGTGCTGTTGACGCCCGTCACCGGCGATGTGCTGGCCGACGCGCTGACGAACGGTGAACTCCCCGAAGTGGCACGGCCCTTCTCACCACGCCGCTTCTCGTCCGTCCTTCAGGAGCAGCCCGCATGAACACCTCCGTGAACGACAGCGCCGACGCCGCTGTCGCCGCCTCCGCCGCTGCCCCCGTCGGTGCCTCGGCCGCCGACGCGGTCGCCGCTTCGGCCGCGGCCGGCGATCGGGTCCGCGTCCTCGTCAACGGCGAGTCCCGGGACGTCGCGGCCGGCATCACGCTGGACGTGGTCGTCACAGCGCTCTCCGCCGCGACCTCCGGCGTCGCCGCGGCCGTCAACGAGGCGGTCGTCCCGCGCGGCGAATGGGCCGCCACCCCGCTCGGCGACGGGGACCGTGTCGAGATTCTCACCGCAGTGCAAGGAGGCTGAACGGCCATGGCCGACGACCGTTTCACCCTCGGAGGGACCACCTTCGACTCCCGTCTGATCATGGGCACGGGCGGTGCGCCCAGCCTCGACGTGCTCGAGAGGTCCCTCGTCGCGAGCGGCACGGAACTGACGACCGTCGCGATGCGGCGCCTGGACCCGACGGTCCAGGGGTCCGTGCTGTCCGTCCTGGACCGGCTCGGCATCCGGGTCCTGCCGAACACCGCGGGCTGTTTCACCGCGGGCGAGGCTGTGCTCACCGCCCGCCTGGCCCGGGAGGCCCTCGGCACCGACTGGATCAAGCTCGAGGTCGTCGCGGACGAGCGGACGCTGCTGCCGGACGGCGTGGAGTTGCTCGACGCGGCGGAGACGCTCGTCGACGACGGCTTCACCGTGCTGCCGTACACGAACGACGACCCGGTGCTCGCGCGGAAGCTCCAGGACGTGGGCTGCGCGGCGATCATGCCGCTCGGCTCGCCGATCGGCTCCGGGCTCGGGATCCGCAACCCGCACAACTTCCAGTTGATCGTCGAGCAGGCGGACGTCCCCGTCATCCTGGACGCGGGCGCCGGCACGGCGTCGGACGCCGCACTGGCGATGGAGCTCGGGTGCGCGGCGGTGATGCTGGCGTCGGCGGTGACGCGCGCGCAGGAGCCGGTCCTGATGGCGGAGGCGATGCGGCACGCGGTGGACGCGGGCCGGCTGGCGTTCCGCGCGGGCCGGATCCCGCGACGCCACTTCGCGGTGGCGTCGTCGCCGCACGAGGGGCGGGGGGCGCTGGACCCGGAGCGGCCGGCGTTCTGAGGGGTCGGGTGCGTGGGCGCCTGCGGCGGGCTCGTTCCCCTGCCCGCCCCTTCCCGAACCGGGGCGAGCCCCGGACCCCGTACGGCCTTCGGCCGTGCCCTCAATCGCCGGGCGGGCCGGATTTCGGCGGGACCAGCCC
>NZ_JBSGZJ010000527.1:0-4670 GCF_053610925.1 Streptomyces sp. NPDC054847
GTGAACCAACTGGGGCGAAGAGTAGCTCTGAGGAAAATTCGGGATCGGTATCAGTGTGCCCGCCCATGTTGGCGTGCAGCGTCTTCTCCTTGGAGCCGAAGGCGTCGAACAGGTCCAGGGCCGCCTGCCGGTCGTTCCCTTCGTCGTCCCACTGCAGCAGGACATGCAGGGGAATGGTGACCTGCCGGGCCTCCTCGAACATGGCGCGCGGCACGAAACTCCCGGCGAAGAAACCGGCGGCCACGATGCGCGGCTCGACCACCGCCAACCGGATTCCGATGGAGATCACTCCCCCCGAGTACCCGACCGGGCCGCCGATCTCGGGCAGCGACAGGAGGGCATCCAGGGCGGCCTGCCATTCCGGGACCGACTTGTCGACCAGCGGGAGGATGAGGGCGTCGACGATCTCGTCGCCGACCGGCTCGCCGGCCTCCATAGCCCGGCGCAGGTCAGCGCGGGCCTGCTCGGCGGCGGGCCAACGAGGCCGGTCGCCGCTTCCGGGGAGCTCGATGGTGGCCGTGGCGAAGCCATCCGCCGCGGAATGCCGGGCCCGGGCCACCAGTCGGGGGTACATCTTGCGCAGTCCGAGGGGAGGGTGGCCGAGCAGGATCAGCGGCGCTGATGCGGATGCGGATGCCGATGCGGGCGTCCACAGGATGCCGAGGATCTCACCGAGGGTGAATTCGCGTTCGAGGACGCCGTCGTCGAGGCGCTGCTCGGAAGTGACATGCATGGTCGTGCCTTTCGGGAGGGCACTGGAACGGCGCTCCCGGACGACCTTGTCTATCGCCCGACCGTGACCCCGGAGGGGAGCACCCATGTCGATACTGCGTTCACGGGTACCACCTCCTCGATCTCTCGCACGGCCTCCTGGAACGTAGCAGTGGTCGCCCCTCGTCCGCCTACGGGTTTTTGCGGAGTCTCCGTGGCGCCGCCGCAGAGCCGCCACTCGGGAAGTGGACCGGCTTCGACGCGCCCCGGCGGCTGATCTACCGGGCGTGGACCACGCCCGAACCGGTCAAGCGCCGGTGGTGCGGCGAGCGCGGCACGATGGACACGGTCGAGCTGGACTTCCGGGTCGGCGGCACATGCAGGAGCAGATGACGGCGCTGGAGAAGCCGGCGGCGTCGCTGACCGACCAGGAACTGCCCGGTCGCTCACGACTGGTGTCGACCTGGACGCTCCTTGGGGACTGTGGAATCGGGCACCCGGTGAGCCCGTCAGACGTCGTGCACCGCGGCGACGGCCTCGATCTCGACGAGCTGGTCCTTGTAGCCCAGCACCGTGACGCCCATCAAAGTGCTGGGGACGTCATGGTCAGCGAACGAGTCCCGGACCACCTCCCAGGCAGTCACCAAATCCTCCCGGCGGGCCGATGCCACGAGGACCCTCGTGCTGATGACGTCCTGGAGGGACGCGCCGGCGGCGGTGAGAGCAGTCTGCATGTTCTCGACGGCTTTCAGGGCCTGGCCTGCATAATCGCCGATCGCTGCCGTCGAGCCGTCGTCGTTCAGTGGACATGCCCCGGCGAGGAAGATCAGGCGGGCCTCGGCGGGCGCCGTGGCCGCGTAAGCGTACTCGGCGATGTCGGACAGGGATGCGGAGCGGATCAGGGTGACAGCGCGAGCCACGGTCTTGGGTCCTTTCCCACGGGGTGTTGGGCCCGGACATCCTGCCAACGGCGCGTCGGCGCCGTCTTCTCCTTTTCGCCGTCCCACGGCACCGCCATGGGGTGCGGAGTGTCGCCGTGGCGTCGGTCGGGTCAACGGGTTCGACGAGCCCGCCGGGTTGGTGACCCTCTTCCCAGCCGTCGGCCCTGCCTGGGGAATTGCTCCGGGCACCGCTTTCGCGGGTCAGTGGGGCCGTTCCAGCCGTCGAGGAACGCGGCCAGGGCGCGGCGTTGGCGCTGTCGGTCGGCGATGAAGTCCTCGCGGACCTGGCGGTCGGCGTAGGGGGCGAGGCTTTTCGATGGGCAGGCGGTGACTTCGAGGGCGCGGGCTTCTCGGAGGCCGGGCGGTGACTTCGGGGGCGAGGTGGGGCTCGATGGGCAGGGCGGCGGCACGGCAGGGTGTCCCGCCCAGGCGGAGCCTCAACGTGCTCCCCACTGACGGCTAGCGTTGTCGGTTTCCGCGTCGCGTGGTGATCCCATTGGTGACGAAGACGGCGATACCGAGGGCGCCGAGGCCCACCCCGGCGTAGCCGACGAGCTCTCCACGGGCCTCGTTCTTCTTCTCCTCGTCGTAGCTGAGGGATTCATCGCCCACCCTCACGCACCACTGACCGGGTCTCATCGGGCTGCCGTCGCACTCGACGGCCTTGCCGTTCATGAGGGCCTCGGCGTTGATGAAGAACGTGGTCATGCCGACGATGAACAGAGCCCAGCCCAGGACCTTGAGCGATGGCCGCCCTGAACTGCGCATTCAGAGATCCTTTCTGTCACGACGTCAAAAGGCGCCCCAAGCGCGCCCACTGGCCACTGGCCCTGAGCCGTTTCTGCACCGTCTCGCGTGACCGGCACGCTTGTACGGAATCCTGCCCCAAGGGGCCGAGCCGTACGTCACCCGACGGGTTCGATGCGAAGGACGGCGGTGGCGTCGAGGATTTCGACGACCTCCAGGCTCATGGCGTCGTTGATGGTCGCGGCAGGCCCCTTGCCGCAGCTGAGCCCGACGCCGCCGCTGCCCTCCGAGGACACGCTGCCGCCGCCGGAGCAGCCCGAAACGCTGTAGCCCGATCCCGTCAGCGGCGCGGCCATCTCGACCTCGCCGCCGGTGATCGCCGTCACCTTGATCGGTCCGAGGCCGTACTTTTCCGGCACGGTCACGACGTCCCCTACGGCGACCTCGATCTCACATGTCCCGTCAGCGCACGGCCCGGTCGGTGAGGGCGACGGCGTGGCCGTCTCTGTGGGAGTCGGCCCGGGGTCCGACGCCGGCGCCCCGGCGCCTGACCCGCTGGGCCGGCCCTCGGCGGGCGGCCCGTCCGAAGAATCCGAGGAACACGATGTGAGAGCGGCGAGCACGACCGCGGCAACAACGGTGACGATGGCGGTGGTTGGGGTTCTACGCGTCATGGCCGCCATTGAACCGCGCCACGACCGGATCCGGGCAAGACATGGAGGGCCGGTACGCCAGTGAGGGGCCGGCTGTCTCAGGCGGCAGCCGTGGGGTTTGCCGAATCGGCAGTGCGGCGGTGTTCGGCGTTGATGCGCTGGGCTTCTTCGAGCTGGTCCTCGAGGATGATGATGCGGCAGGCGGCGTCGATGGGGGTGCCCTGGTCGACGAGTTCCCGGGCGCGGGCGGCAATGCGCAGCTGGTAGCGGGAGTAGCGGCGGTGTCCGCCTGCGGAACGCAGTGGTGTGATGAGGCGGGCTTCGCCGATCGCGCGGAGGAAGTTCGGTGTGGTGCCAAGCATTTCGACAGCCAGGCCCATGGTGTAGGCGGGGTAGTCGTCGTCATCGAGACGGCCGTATGAGTCGTCTGCTGTCATTGCACCTCTCTGGGGAACACGCTGGAGGGGCCCTGGTGCCATATGACACCAGGACCCCGGAGGAACTGCTACACCATCTGCCGGCCCTCGTACTGCGCCGGCGTTCTGTTTCCGCTGAGCCGACCGAAACGCTGTCGGCGTTTGCGGGGATCGCGTTGCTGGACCGGAGACCACCTCACTATCGATGTCCTGCGGTACCCGGATTCGAAGACTTCCGTCCGGGCGATCCTGATGGCGCCTGGCTTCTCCGTTCTTCCCTCGGCGATCAACTGCTTACCAAGCGGGGGCACTGCGTACTGCTGGTGATGCGAACTGATCAGTGGCCTGTGACAGCGCCACTTCGGCAGCCGGTCCGTCGCCCGTTCATGCGTCTGCTCTGGCTCAGAACCGCTGCCGAACTTCCCGATGCGCGCGTCCGCAGCCCGACGCCTTCATCGAGGTGCTGCTCACTTACTTCACTGCTGAGCACTGCGAACTGCATTTTGCGGATACTGCCACTGCGTCAACTGCGGCACTGCTCACGGCGGCCCCTGATCACTGCGGGCCGCCCGGTCCAGTCGTCAGTCCCGTCGCCGTCCTGCATCAACCCTGGCTTCGGAACTCCACCACCGCACCGTCCTGCGAACTGCAACTGCGGGGGTACTGCTGCCCGGCAATTCGTCTCTGCCAGGCCCTGCGGTCTCTCTGAGCTACGAGAGAAACCATAACCACACCACCATTCAATGTCTACCTTGGCCAACATAGATTTCCGCGTGTTCGGCAGTGAAGTAATCGCACTCGAACAGCGACGCCAGGAGGGCGCAGCCGGTCATCGCGGGGTTAACCGCCGCAGGGAGGGGCGGCGTTGACCGCTCCGGGCGGTCCCTCCGGTGAAGTCCCGGCCGGGGCGGCTCAGTCGCCGCCTCCCCCGCCGCCGCACGAGGAGCCGCCGCCGCAGCCGCAGCCGTAGCCACCGCCGTCGCCGTTTCCGCCCCGGCGGCTGTCCCGGCCTTTCGTCTTCTTCTTCCCGCCCGCCCCGACGAGCAGGATCACGATCACGGCGAAGCCCGCGATGATCAGGAAGTCGGTCATGTCGTCCCCCGTGTGTCTCCGGCACGCGTGCGTGTCGCGTCGCGTGTGCGTGGACGATGCCCCTGGCGATCGGCAGCCCAACCGGACTTGAGCAAGTCCAGAGCTTGGGC
>NZ_JBSGZJ010000528.1:0-4663 GCF_053610925.1 Streptomyces sp. NPDC054847
CCCTGCGGGGGCGACCGCCGTCGGCGTTCTCGTGTCCGGAAGTGCCCCGTGACGCTGCTAGGGTGACGTGCGCTCGTCAACCGGGCCCATTCGCCGACACTTTCAACGGGGGTTGAAACGTGAAAATCCGTCATGTCCGCGCCATTGCCGTCTTCGGGATCGCGCTCGTCGCACTGACCGGGGCCCGTGGCTCCGGCGGTGGTGGCTGTGACAACTCCAGCAGCTCCAGCAGCTCTTCGAGCAGTGGCGGCAGCCACCGCGACGACGACAGCTCCAGCAGCACCGGCGGCGTCTCCGTCCCCGGTGGTTCCAGCGCCGACAAGGCCGCGCGTGACATCACCATCGACGAGTGCAAGTACGACGACGCGACGAAGGCACTCACCGCGAAGATCACCATCAACAACAGTGGCTCGCTGGACTACGACTACGACGTCACCATGAAGTTCACCGGTGGTGTCGGCGGCACGGCCGTCCCGGCCACCGCGAGCAAGACGGCGATCGCCGTCGCCGCGGGCGCCTCGGAGACCACCGTGCTCACCACCCCGTACACCGGCTCCGGCGACGGCTCCGAGTACACCAAGTGCGAGGTCTCGCGGGCTTCCCGCAGCTGACCCGCGCCACGGCGCCCCGGTCGGGCGCTAACGCAGTCGGAAGCCGCCCTTGCCCCGCCCCTCCGCGAACAGCTCGGCCTGCCGCCGCGGCGGCAGGTTGCCGAGCGTGCCGCGGTGCGGGGCGAGGGCGAGCGCCCGGGAACGTGACGCCTCGGTGGCCGACCACACGGCGCGCACCGTCCCCTGGACGGCGTCCGTCGGACACGACGCGATCACCGCCGCGGCCCGCAGTGCCGCCGCTGCCGCGCCGCCGGGCTCCGTCAGCTCGGAGACCAGGCCCACTTCATACGCGCGGCGTGCGGTCAGCCGTTCCGCCGTGCCCATCAGGGCCGTCCGCGCCACCTCGCCGGCCGGCATCCGCTGGGCCATGAAGACGGACTCGTAGGCGCTGACCATGCCGTAGGTGGTGTGCGGGTCGAAGAACGTCGCCTCGTGCGAGGCGATCACGAACTCGCTCTCGCCGAGCAGATAGAACGCCCCGCCGCAGGCCATGCCCTCGACGGCCGCGATCACCGGCTTCCACAGGTCGTTCGCCTTGGGGCCGATCTCCAGCAGCGGATCGTCGAGGGAGTACGGCGATGACGGCTGCGGCACGTCCGCCGAGCGGTCGATGCCCGTGCAGAACGCCCTGGTCCCCGCGCCTGTGATCACCGCCGCCCGGACCGCGTCGTCGCGGCGGAACTCCCGCCACACGGCGGTCAGTTCGGCCGCCGTCTCCAGGTCGACGGCGTTGAGTCTGGCGGGCCGGTCGAGGGTGACCAGGGCGACGCCGGTGTCCTTGTCGGTCTCCACGCGCAGGCTCATGCGCGCTCCAGTCGCCAGCGGGGCAGCCCGTCCCGGGTGAACACCACGCGCACCCCGGCGCCGATGCGCAGCCGGGCCGGGTCCACGGAGTTCAGCGGCGCGTCCGGTGCGGCGACCACGTTGCCGGCGAGCCGGATGCGGGGGGCGTCGAGCAGCTCGACGACGACCGCGTTGTAAGGGGCCTGTTCGGCGTAGTCGGGCAGCAGTGGCGGATGCGGGAGCACGAACGACCAGATACGACCCCGGCCGCTCATCCGGCGCCATGCGCTGTCGAAGGACCCGCAGTGCGGGCAGCAGGGCCGCGGCGGGAAGCGGGGTTCGCCGCAGGCGGGTGCGGCACAGGCCTGGACGCGCAGTTCGCCGCGCGCCGCGTACTTCCAGAAGGGCGCGCCGTCGTCGTCGATGACCGGTCGCAGCATCTCAGCTCCTCAGCAGAAGGGCCGACGTCGGTACGCCCTCGCCCGCTGTCACCAGGCAGGTCCGCGCGTCCGGCACCTGTGCCGTCGAGGCGCCCCGCAGTTGCTTGACGCCCTCGTTGATCAGGTTGAATCCGTGCACGTAGGCCTCGCTGAGTCCGCCGCCCGCGGTGTTCAGGGGCAGACGACCGCCGATCTCCAGCGCCCCGCCCTCGGTGAAGGCCGCGCCCTCGCCCCGCCCGCAGAAGCCGTAGCCCTCCAGTGACAGCGGGATGAGCGGGGTGAAGGCGTCGTAGATCTGGGCCACATGGACGTCGTCCGGCCCGAAGTCGGCCTGCTTCCACAGGTGCCGGGCGGCCGTCCAGGCGGGCCCGGTGAGCGGGTCGTCGTTCCAGTAGTTGACCATGCCGTGGTGCTGGGCGGGCAGGCCCTGGGCGGCGGAGTGGATGTAGACGGGTCTGTGCCGGCAGTCGCGGGCGCGTTCGGCGCTCACGATCACGCAGGCGAGCGCGCCGTCCGTCTCGAGGCAGTTGTCGAAGAGGCAGAGCGGCTCGCTGATCCAGCGGGCGGTCATGTACATCTCGCGGGTGAGCGGGCGTTCGTACATCATCGCGGCCGGGTTCTGGTTGGCACGGTTGCGGCAGGCGAGGGCCACATTGAAGAAGTGGTCGCGGGTCGCGCCGTACTCGTGCATGTAGCGGCGGGCGAGGATGCCGATCTCGTCGGCGGGCCGCAGCAGGCCGAAGGGGCGGGTCCACTGGGCGGGGGTCGGCAGCTGGGCCGTGGTGCTGGTCCAGGGCCGGGGGCCGGAGCCGCGTTTGCGTGAGCGCCAGGCCACGCCGACGCCGGCCTGCCCGGTGGCGACGGCTCCGGCCAGGTGGGCGACGGTGGCGCACGAGCCGCCGCCCCCGTAGCCGACCTTGGAGAAGAAGGTGACGTCGCCCGCGCCGACGGCCTTGGCGAGCTCGACCTCGTCGGTCTCCTCCATCGTGTACGAGGCGAAGCCGTCCACCTCGGAAGGGGCGATGCCGGCGTCGTCGAGAGCGGCGAGGACCGCCCGGCAGGCCAGTGTCTTCTCCGACTCGGGCAATCGCCTGGCGAAGGCCGTCGAACCGATGCCGACTATCGCCGCCTTGTCCTTGAGGGTCGCCATGGCCGGAGCGTACAGCTAATCTGACGTACCGTCAGCTACTGCGCGAGGACGTACGGGAGGCATCTGATGCGACGCGGCGACCTGGCATGGGGCACCGTCCCGGAGCTGGTACGAACCGCCGCCCTGCGGTACGGGCAGCGCGAGGCGGTCGTCGAAGGGCGCACCCGCGTCCCCTACGCCGAGCTCGGTGAACGGGTCGAACGCGCCGCCGCCGCGTGCATCGCCGCCGGCGTGCGCAAGGGGGACCGGGTCGCCGTCTGGGCGCCCAACACCCTCGACTGGATCGTCTGCGCCTTGGGCGCCGTCACCGCGGGGGCCGTGCTCGTCCCCCTCAACACCCGCTTCAAGGGCCCCGAGGCGGCCGACGTCCTGCGGCGCTCACGGGCCAGGCTCCTCTTCGTCACCGGCACCTTCCTCGGCACCTCCTACGTCGCCTCCTTGCGCCGCTGCGACGTGGAGCTGCCCGACCTGGAGCAGGTGGTCGTCCTCGCCGAGAGCGCGCCGGAGGAGTACCGGACCTGGAAGGACTTCCTCGCGGGCGGTGACGGCGTCGGCGCACGGCGGGTGCGGGAGCGGGCCGCCACCGTCACCGCCGACGACCCCTCCGACCTCGTCTTCACCTCCGGCACCACCGGCCGCCCCAAAGGCGCCGTCATCACCCACGCCCAGACGCTGCGCTGCTACGACCTGTGGAGCGAGCTCGCAGGGCTGCGCGAGGGCGACCGGTACCTGATCGTGAACCCGTTCTTCCACACCTTCGGCTACAAGGCGGGCATCATCGCCTGCCTCACCCGCGGCGCCACGATGGTCCCGCAGCCGGTCTTCAACGTGGAGACCGTCCTCGCCAACATCGCCGCGGAACGCATCTCCGTGCTCCCCGGCCCGCCGACCCTGCACCGGTCGCTGCTCGACCACCCGGCACGCGCCCGGCACGACCTGAGTTCACTGCGCCTCGTCGTCACCGGCGCCGCAGTCGTCCCCCTCGACCTGGTGGAACGGCTCCGCGACGAACTGCGTATCCCCACCGTCCTGACCGCCTACGGGCTCTCGGAGGCGAGCGGCATCGTGACCATGTGCCGCCGGGGTGATGCCCCCGCCACCGTCGCCGCCACCTCCGGCCGTGCCATACCCGGCACCGAGGTCCGTGTCCTCGCGCCGCCGGGGGAGCCGGGAGAGGTCCTGGTGCGCGGTCACAACGTCATGTGCGGCTACTTCGAGGACCCCGAGGCCACGGCCCGCGCGATCACTCCCGACGGCTGGCTGCGCACCGGCGACGTCGGCGTCCTGGACGAGGCGGGGAACCTGCGCATCACCGACCGGATCAAGGACATGTTCATCGTCGGCGGATTCAACGCCTATCCCGCGGAGATCGAGCAGCTGCTCGGCCTGCACCCGGACGTCGCGGACGTCGCCGTCGTCGGCGTGCCCGACGAACGCCTTGGCGAGGTGGGCAAGGCGTACGCGGTCCGCCGGCCCGGTTCGACGCTCACCTCCGACGACCTGATCGCCTGGTCACGGCGGGAGATGGCGAACTACAAGGTGCCCCGGCACGTGGAGTTCATGGCCGGCCTGCCCCGCAACGCGAGCGGGAAGGTGCTGAAGACCGAGCTGCGCGCCCGGCACGGCGGCTGAGCGCGGCACCGGCCCGGTCCCGCGCTGTCGCGGCACCGGGCCGGGCC
>NZ_JBSGZJ010000529.1:0-4636 GCF_053610925.1 Streptomyces sp. NPDC054847
GCATAGGATGCGGCGCATGGAACAGCGGGTATTGGGCAGGACCGGCAGGAACGTCTCCGTGGTGGGACTCGGCACCTGGCAGCTGGGCGCCGACTGGGGCGACGTCACGGACGAGGACGCGATCGCCGTCCTCGACGCGGCCGTCGAGTCGGGCGTCACCTTCTTCGACACGGCCGATGTGTACGGCGACGGGCGCAGCGAGCAGCTCATCGGCCGGTATCTGAGCGAGCGTCCGGACGCCGGCGTGTTCGTGGCGACCAAGATGGGCCGGCGCGTCGAACAGCTCCCGGAGAACTACGTACTGGACAACTTCCGCGCCTGGAACGACCGTTCACGTAAGAACCTGGGCGTGGACACGCTCGACCTGGTCCAGCTGCACTGCCCGCCCACCGCCGTCCACTCCTCCGACGAGGTCTTCGACGCCTTGGACACGCTCGTCGCCGAACAGCGGATCGCCGCGTACGGCGTGAGCGTGGAGACCTGCGCGGAGGCGCTCACGGCGATCGCCAGGCCCGGCACGGCGAGCGTCCAGATCATCCTCAACCCGTTCCGGCTGAAGCCGCTCGAAGAGGTCCTGCCCGCGGCGGCCGAGGCGGGCGTGGGCATCATCGCGCGGGTGCCGCTCGCGTCCGGGCTGCTGTCGGGCAGGTACACCAAGGACACCGTCTTCGCGGACGACGACCACCGCACGTACAACCGGCACGGCGAGGCGTTCGACCAGGGCGAGACCTTCTCCGGTGTCGACTTCGCGACCGGCGTCGAGGCCGCCGCCGAGTTCGCGGCGCTCGCCGGGCCGGACAGCACACCGGCACGCACGGCGCTGCGCTGGATCATCCAGCAGCCGGGCGTGACGAGCGTGATCCCCGGAGCGCGCTCCGCCGGACAGGCCCGCGCCAACGCCGCGGCGGCGGACGAGCCGCCGCTGCCGGGAGGCACGCTGGACGCGGTCCGCGATCTGTACGACCGGCGGATCCGCGCCCAGGTGCACAGCCGCTGGTAGCCACGGCGGAAACGCGGCCGAGCGGCCGGCTGCCGCGGACGCCGTAGGCGCCGCGCGGGTACTGCGCGCGCGGTAGCCGGCCGCTGGTCCGCAAGGGGGACTCGCACCGCGGCTCCACCCCGCTAAGGTGCGCGCATGATTACAGTGCGGCCCGGCGCCCGGGCCGGTGTCACGGACTGGGCGATCGCCGTCGGCGTGGCGGCGGCGCTTCTGGTCACCGGGTTGTCCGGACAGCACTCCGTCTCGGGCCTCGCCCCCCTCGGATACGCGCTGCTGACGGCCGGGGGTCTGGCGCTGGCCGCGCGCCGCCGGGCTCCGGTCCCGGTCCTGGCCGTCACCGGACTGTGCGCGGTGGGCCACCAGGCGGTCGGCTTCGACGTCCCGGCCGTCGCGTACCTGTTCGCGGTGTACGCGGCGGTACGGGCGGGACACCGCACCCTCACGGTGGTGGCGAGCGTGGCCGTGCTGACCTGCCTCCCCCTCGCGGCCCTGGCCTCCGGCCTGCCCGCGGGCGAGGCCTTCGCGCAGGCCCGGGGCGCCCTCGAGATCGCGTGGCTGGTCGCCGCCGGCGCCGCTGGTGAGGCGCTGCGGCAGGCCGAGCGCCGGGCGGACGAGGCCGAGCGCACGCGGGAGGAGACCGCCCGGCGCCGTGCCGACGAGGAGCGCCTGCACATCGCGCGGGAACTGCACGATTCGCTCACCCACCAGATCTCGATCATCAAGGTGCAGGCAGAGGTCGCCGTCCACGTGGCCCGCAAGCGCGGCGAGCAGGTCCCGGAGGCCCTGCTCGCGATCCAGGAGGCCGGACGTGAGGCGACGCGGGAGCTCCGCGCGACCCTGGAGGCCCTGCGGGACGACGACACGACCCCGCCACGGGGGCTCGACCACGTCACGGAACTGGTGGAACGGGCCCGGTCCACCGGCCTGGACGCGACGCTGACGATCGAGGGACAACGGCCCGACGTGCCCGCGGCGGTGGGCCGTACCGTCTACCGGATCGTTCAGGAGTCGCTCACCAACATCGCCCGGCATGCCGCCGCCGACACGGCGTCCGTCCGGATCGACTGCCGTCCGGACGCCCTGGCGATACGCATCGACGACGACGGCAAGGCCGCACCGGGCGCCGCACCGGTCGCGGGCGTCGGACTGCTCGGCATGCGCGAACGGGTCACTGCCCTCGGCGGCAGGCTGCGCGCCGGACCGCGCGGCGAAGGCGGCTTCACCGTCCAGGCCGAACTCCCCGTGGAGCAGACGTCATGATCCGTGTCCTGCTGGTCGACGACCAGCGGCTCCTGCGCAGCGGCTTCCGCGCCCTGCTCGACCTCGAGGACGACATCGAGGTGGTCGGCGAGGCCGGCGACGGGCTGGAGGGCGTGGCTCTGGCCAGAGAGCACCTGCCGGACATCGCGCTCATCGACATCCAGATGCCGGGCGTCGACGGCATCGAGGCGACCCGGCGCATCGCCGCGGACCCCGCCCTGGCCGGCGTGCACGTCGTCATCCTGACCAACTACGGCTTCGACGAGTACGTCTTCGAGGCGCTGCGCGCCGGCGCGGCCGGATTCCTCGTCAAGGACATCGTGCCGGAGGACTTCCTCCACGCCGTACGGGTCGCGGCCCGCGGCGACGCTCTGCTCGCACCGTCGATCACCCGCAAGCTGATCAACCGGTACGTCGACCAGCCGCTCCACACGGGCACGGGCACCGGCACGGGCGCCGCCACGGGGCTGGAGGAGCTGACCAACCGCGAACGCGAGGCCGTCGCCCTGGTGGCGCAGGGCCTGTCCAACGACCAGATCGCCGATCGCATGGTGATCAGCCCGCTCACCGCGAAGACACACATCAACCGGGCCATGGCCAAGCTCCACGCCCGTGACCGCGCCCAACTCGTGGTCCTCGCCTACGAGTCCGGTCTGGTCACCCCGCGCGGCCGCTGACCCTCGGCGCCCCGCGCCCCGGCACGCCCCGGCGCAGCCGGCATCGCGACCTCGAACACGCCTTCGCATCCGTGTCCCCCAGGTGGGGCATCGGCCGTGGCACGAGGACACTGGATCCGGGGCCTCGCGGCCGCGTGGCGACACGGAGGTGAAGGGCGATGGCCAGAGCGATGTGGACAGGGGTGCTCAGCTTCGGACTGGTCACCCTCCCCGTGGGTCTCTTCACCGCGACGGACGACCACACCGTCCACTTCCACCAGCTCCAGCGCGGCACCGGCGACCGCATCCGCAACAAACGCGTGAACGAACGCACCGGCCGCGAGGTCAAGAGCGAGGACATCGTCAAGGGTTACGACATGGGCGACGGCCAGTACGTCGTCGTCGAACCGGACGAACTCGACGACATCTCCCCCGGCCGTTCCAAGGTCGTCGACATCAGCGGATTCGTGGACCTGACCGACATCGAGCCCGTCCACTTCGCCCGTACGTACTATCTCGCCCCGCGCGGCAAGGAGTACTTCAAGGTCTACGAGCTGCTCCGCAGCGCCCTCGACCGTTCCCGGAAGGCCGGCATCGCGACGCTCACGATGCGCGGCAAGGAGTACCTGACCGCGGTGCGCGCGCAGGAGTCGGTGCTCGTCCTGCACACCATGCACTACGCCGACGAGATCAGGGACCCGCGGCAGGAGTTCGACCTGCCCCGGCGCGAGAAGATCAGCCCCAGCGAGCTCAGCACCGCCAAGAAACTCATCGAGGCGCTCAGCGTCGAGTGGAGGCCCGAGGACTACCACGACACCTACGAGGACCGGGTGCGCGAGCTGGTGGCCTCGAAGCTCGAGGGCCGCGAGGTGGTCGCGGAGGCCGGGCCTCCCGAAGCGACCAACGTCGTCGACCTCATGGAGGCACTGAACCGCAGCGTCGAGCGGGCGCGCTCCGGAGAGGGACGGGGCGGCGGATCACGCAGCGGAGCCGCGAAGGGCAGGCGCGCAAAGGGCACCGGGACGAAGGGCGCCAAGGGCAGCAAGGGCGCCGAGCGGACCAAAAGCGCCGGGACCGGCCGCCGCAAGGGCGCCGGCAAGAAGGAGGACCTGGCCGCGCTCAGCAAGAAGGACCTCTACGCCCGCGCCACCGACCTCGGCATCCCCGGCCGGTCCTCGATGAACCGGAACGAACTGCTTCAGGCCCTCACCGGAGCGGGCCGGGCCGCCGCCTGAGCAGGGGGTCCATTCGGGGGTCCGGCCGCCCACCGGCGGTGATACCGACGAGATTGGGTACCCGGTAGACATGGTCACTTTCAACGAGCCGGCGGGGGACGTCGCCACTGTCCTCGCGGCCGGAGAGGGAGCACCCGCGGTCATCGTGTTCGGACTGATCGTGGTCGGTCTTCTCGTGCTGCTCGTCTACGTGGTCTGGCAGGTCGGCGCGCGACGGCGGCGCGACGCCCCGCCGGGGCCCGAGGAGCAGCCGGTGCGGCCCGATCACCAGACCCATTACGAGAGCCGCCTGGAGCCCGACGAGTTCGATCTTTCCGAGGGACACGAGGTGCCGGGGCGACTGACACCTCACGAGCTCCACGGCTACGGCAACATGGGCTCCCGGCCCGCACCCGAGAGCAAGCCGCCCCGTGACTCCGACGAGAGCGGCGGCGCGTTCGGCAGTGGCGGTCACGGGGGCTGAGGACCACAGCGACGAGTACCGC
>NZ_JBSGZJ010000530.1:0-4625 GCF_053610925.1 Streptomyces sp. NPDC054847
GCCCAGCGCCGCCTGGACGGCTACCGCTCCGGCGTCGCCGGCGCCGGCCTGGACGCCGACCCCCGGCTGACGGCCGTGGCCGACTTCACCGAGCAGGGCGGCCGCCTCGCGATGCGCAAGCTGCTCGAGGACCGCCCCGACCTCGACGCGGTCTTCGCCGCCTCCGACGTGATGGCTTCCGGCGCCCGGCACGTGCTGCGCGAGTCGGGCCGCCGCATCCCGGACGATGTGGCCCTCGTCGGCTTCGACGACTCCGCGGTGGCCCGCCACATGGATCCGGCGCTCACCAGTGTGCGCCAGCCGACGGAGGAGATGGGGCGCACGATGGCCCGGGTCCTGCTCGAGGAGATCGCGGGCCCGTCACCGGAGCGGCCCCAGATCGTGCTGCCCACGGAACTGGTGGTGCGGGACTCGTCGTGACGGCGGCCGGTCGGCGCCTCGGGTGTGCTCTCTGCTGTCGGTGCCGTTTTGGGCGGTGACCTCCGGCCGGGTGACCTTCGCTCGGTGACCTTCCGGTGACCCTCGGTCGGCGGCCTGCGTCTCATCCACGCTCGCGGAGGTACGCCTCCAACTCGGCGGCCCCGGTCAGCATCGCCCGCCCGCGGGCGGCCAGCCTGCCGTGCCAGTCGCGCAGCGCGGCCTCCAGTGGCTCCGGCCCGCCGGCCGCCCGCACCTGGGCGATCAGCGGGGCGATCTGCTCCAGCGGATAGCCGCCCCGCCTGAGCTGGTGGGCCAGCCGGGCGTCCCGCACGTCCGCCTCGTCGTAGACGCGGTACCCGGTCAGCGGGTCGCGGCGCGGGCGCACCAGCCCGGCCTGCTCCCACTTGCGCAGCGTCGCGGGCCGGATGCCGAGCTTCCCCGCCAGCGGTCCGATGAACGTGCCGCCGGACACCGCACCGGGCCTGGAGACCCCGCCGGCCCAGGACGCCGCCCCGGTCCTGGAGACCCCGCCGGTCCGGAATGACGAGGCGGGTCCGGCTGCAGGACCGCGCCCGGTCCCAGCATCCTGTTCGGACGCCGTGGTGGGCCCCAGGTCGCGCAGGGCGCCCTCCACCGCCTGGAGGGTCCGGCGGTCGTCGAGGAGCTCGGCGTGGCTCTCGTCGATGAGGCGGAACGCATCCTCGGCCGCGCCCTCGTTCACCGCCCGCATGATCGCCGTCGCCGTCCGGTGGCCGTGGCCGGGTGCCAGGGCGAGGAACGCGCGCAGGGCACCCGCGTGCAGCGACGAGTAGGTCCGGTAGCCATGGGGTGTGCGACCGGCGGCCGGGAGGATCCCCGCCTCCTCGTAGTTCCTGATCGCCTGGGTCGACAGACCGTGCGGGCGCGCCAGGTCGACCGGCCTGAGCCGCATGCCGTTTTGAAGGTTTCGCCCCATGGTCCTGCTGATTCCGCGGGAAAGTTTCAACCGAGGGTTCAACGATAGCGTTCAAGGCATGGCTACTGACATCCAGGACACCGTCCATGCCGTCGAGGCCGCCGCCGTCATGAGGCTGCTCCCGGCCCGGCCCCGGCTGCTCGCCCTGGGCGAGCCCACCCACGGGGAGGACACTCTGCTCGACCTGCGCAACGAGCTCTTCCGCCAACTCGTCGAGCAGGAGGGCCACCGGACGATCGCGCTCGAGAGCGACTGCATGGCGGGCCTGATCGTGGACGACCACGTCACCACGGGCACCGGCACCCTCGACGAGGTCATGGAGCGCGGATTCAGTCACGGCTGGGGCGCCTCCGCGGCCAACCGCGAGCTCGTCCGCTGGATGCGCGACTACAACATCCGCGTCGACGACGACGGCCGTCCCGCGTCCGAGCGGCTCCGCTTCGCCGGCTTAGACGGCCCGCTGGAGATCACCCACGCCGCGAGCCCGCGTCAGGCCCTCACCGCGCTCCACGACTGTCTCGCGGCCCAGGTGGACGCCGACCTGCTCCCCTGCACCGCGGAAACGCTCGACCGCCTGCTCGGCGCCGACGACCGGTGGACCGGACCCGCGGCGATGAGGGACCCGTCCCGGTCCGTGGGGCAGTCGGCCGAGGCGAGGGAGCTGCGGCTGATCGCCGACGATCTGGTGGCGCTGCTCGACGCGCAGATGCCGCACCTGATCACGGCGACCTCGCCGGACTACCGGTACCGGGCACAGCTCCACGGGCGCACCGCGACCGGTCTGCTGCGCTACCACCACTGGATGGCCGACACCTCGCCCGGCCGCATGAGCCGGCTGGTGGGCGTGCGGGACCAGATGATGGCCCACAACCTCCTCGCGGTCGCCGCTCGGGGGCCGGCATTCGTCCACGCCCACAACTCCCATCTCCAGCGGGGGAAGAGCACGATGCGGATGGGCGGGAGGCCCTTGGAGTGGTGGAGCGCCGGAGCGCTGGTGAGCGCCCGGCTCGGCGAGGAGTACGCGTTCGTGGCCACGGCCCTCGGCACGATCCGGCACCGGGGAGTGGACACCCCGCCGCCGGACACCGTCGAAGGTCTCCTGTACGCGCTCCCGGAGGACCGCTGCGTGATCGACGCCCCGCGGCTGGCCGCCGCCCTCGCCGAGACGCGGCCCGCGCCCCGCATGTCCGCCTGGTTCGGCTATGCCCCGCTCGACCCTGCGCACCTGGCGGGCAGCGACGGCATCGTGTTCGTCAGGGACGTCCCGCAGCGCTAGCGCCACTGGTCGTCGGTAAACCGGGTGCGACGGCGGATCGGCTCCCGGCACACTGCCCGGATGAGATCGGACACCCTGAACACCGTGCGGGAACAGGCCCTTCGGCATGTGGGGCAGCTCTCGTCCGGTCCGCCACTGGATCCGGCGCTGCGGGTGACCCTCAACTTCCACCCGGACCGTGCGGCACAGGGCAAGCCCGTCCTGGAGGCGTTGTCGGAGTCCGGCGTCTACCTCTCACAGTTCGTCACCGGGACGAGCAACGGGGGCCTGACCGCCTTTCCCGGCGGTGACCGGTGGCGGTGGGAGAGCCGGATCTTCGGTGGTGTGTACGACGAGGCGGCCGCTCGGGACCGGCCCGTCTATGGGGCGCTGAACTTCCGCCGCAAGCCGGTCGGCGCGGCGCCGAGGTTCGGCTCCGCCCACTTCCGCCTCGCGGCGCACACATCGGCGCGGACCACGTTCTGCTACCCGGACAGCTTTCTCGAACCCTCGGACTTCGGCGTGGCGGACCGCATGGGGCTCATCGAGCTCGCCCTCGCCGACCGCCAGGACGCTCTGGACGACTACATCGAGGCGCAGGTGCACGGGCCGGTCCGGCTGGACCGCGATGTGGAGGCGCTGGTCCTCGACCCCTGCTACCGGGGAACGGACGTCGAGGAGGCCGCCCGGCGCCTGCCGTGCCCGGTGGAGTGGCATCCCGGCTTCCGTCTCACGGTCGGAGAACTGCGCCGCCATCCGTCCTACCGGGGCCAGGAGTACGTCGACCTGGGCGCGCGTATCGCGGTGGGCGGCCTCCTCGATCCGCGCATCGTCGGAGACGCCGTACGCACCGGCCGTCACGACCCGCAAGCGGTCAAGAAGGTGTGGCACTGCCTCGCCCGCTTCGGGGCGCCCCCGCAGTCCGCCGGCGCATCCGTGCCTTCCTCGCACAGCGAGGAAGCCGTGCTCGACGGCCTGCACTGAGCGGGTCGGCCCCGGACGCGACAAGGGCCCCGGTCCGAAGACCGGGGCCCTTGATCGATCAGGGTGAGTAACGGGACTCGAACCCGCGACATCCTGGACCACAACCAGGTGCTCTACCAGCTGAGCTATACCCACCACGACCGGTCTTTCTCCCGACCGGCCGAGAAAAAGTGTACAGGGTCCGAGCGGGTGCTCGCGCCAGGGTTTCGCGCCGGCGGGGAGCGCCCGTCGTTCCGGCGGCGACGGCCCGTCGTTACTGCGCGGGCATCACGTATTTGGCCGCGATGGTCTTCGCCGTCTCCGTGTCCGGGCCGGGCTGCGGGACGAAGACCGCCTCGCGGTAGTAGCGGAGCTCGGCGATGGACTCGCGGATGTCGGCCAGTGCCCGGTGGTTGCCGCTCTTTTCCGGGCTGTTGAAGTACGCCCGCGGGTACCAGCGGCGGGCCAGCTCCTTGATCGAGGAGACGTCGACGATCCGGTAGTGGAGAAAGGCCTCCAGCGTCGGCATGTCGCGCAGCAGGAAGCCGCGGTCGGTGCCGACCGAGTTGCCGCACAGCGGGGCCTTGCCGGGCTCCTTGACGTGCTGGCGGATGTAGGAGAGGACCTGCTCCTCCGCGTCCGCGAGGGTCTTTCCGTCCGCCAGGACGTCGAGGAGACCCGAGGCGGTGTGCATCTGGCGCACCACTTCCGGCATCGTCTCGAGCGCCGCGTCCGGCGGGCGGATCACGATGTCCACCCCTTCGCCGAGTACGTTCAGTTCCGAGTCGGTGACCAGTGCGGCCACCTCGATGAGTGCGTCGTCCGTCAGCGAGAGCCCGGTCATCTCGCAGTCGATCCACACCATGCGATCGTTCATGCGCCCTACCTTACGGTGGCGGCTGCGCTGCGTAACCGGCCTGGGGAAAGCCGGCTGCCCCGAGGGGACCGCCGTCGGACCCGGTGCCCGGACGGCGTCCGGCCCGGTCGGGACCGCCCCCCCGGGGGCGCCGGCCCCACCGGGCCGGGGGCGAA